>NZ_JAMPNU010000014.1:0-102221 GCF_028479505.1 Providencia sp. PROV205
AATATTGCCATTTGCGATGAGTTGTGAGCGTAGCTCTGGGTAGCGATTGGTCTTGAATACATTATCGACATCTTTAATCGCTTTTGAGTCTAACAAAATATCTTGGCCTGCATTGAACGTCAGTGATTTTCCACTGTTGAAGGCAATGCCATGCGCTTCAATATTTTTACCAGCGGTGAGGTTTATTTCCCCTGAACTTGCCCAATTTCCTGTTTTTGTGAGTAACGCATTGATATTGGCGACAGGCTCTGAAGCCGCGAATTTCATTAAGTTGAGTTCATCGCGACGAATAAGGATACTGTCATTAGCACTAAGGGTAAGTTTATTCGTTTTGGCTAACTGCGCATTATCAAAAGTGATATTTTTACCCGCTTGGATATGTAACGAATTTGTGGCATTGAGAACCGGGGGCGATAAGTCATTGTCTTTAAAGGCAGAAACGGGGTTTAGACTGTATTGAAGATCGCCATTTTTCGCAATTAAGGTGCTGTCTTTAGCCGTTAAATTAACCTGTTTGAGATTAAGGTCGTTGTTGGCAATTAGGCTTTGTGATTGTTTTGCAACCAGTTGTGCATCATGAATATTGATGTTTTGACCAGCGATAATAGACAGATCATTTTCAGACTGTAAGTTGGTAGAAATATTTATATTATTGGAATTTAAGACAATGTTTTTTGCAGTAATGGCAAAAGATGGATTACCTACTTGTACTATTTTTGCTATGGGTTTTTCAGTATTAGGAAGTTTACTTTCAAGATTAATGTCGTTTTTAAAATCAAGAACAACATTATTTCCAGCAGATACCGTTTTATAATTTAAGGCTTCGGGAGCCCAAGAATAAAGTTTATCGATTAATTTAAAGTCTACCGGCTCACCAACATAAAAAATATCATAAGTTCCATCATCATCACTTTCATCTGCAAATTTTCCTAAATCTACATTAGATGTATCATATTTATACCAAAGATCTAACTTGCCTGAGTTAAAAGAGGATATTGATGCATTTTGTCCTGTCAATATCACATTGTTTTTTGCTGCAATTTTTCCAAAATCGCTAACTAAATCATTTGCATTAATATAGGCATTCTTTCCTGATGCGATAGTCCCAATATTTCCCAGATTCAAATACTGTTTTCTTTCAACATTAATGCTGTCATTGCTGATCAAATCCATCTCCCCAAACCATTTTTTATAGGGAAAATTTTCTAATCGAGGGTAGAGTGAAATAATTGATACAACTCCTTGCCTAGTACCAAAAAAAGAAGATACATAAGTGCCATTTTTATCACTGGTAGTCGCATTGATATTGGAAATTTCTATTGGAGATGCATTCGCCGTATTTGTCAGTTTTTTTGTCCTAACAACCAAGTCCCCTGCATTGGTCTTTATCGTCCCTGACTTATTCTCAATCAGCGTACTCAAATCCCCCTTGGCATTTTTTTGTATCCACAGATTATCTTGTGCCTGAATAAGTGCGCTATTTCCTGTGTTACTGACGTTATCAGCAAAGACTCGCATGTCCTTACCAGCGATAACTTTCCCGTTATTGGTGAGGGTGTTGGTGGCTAATGTGATGTCTTTGGCGGCATTCACGTTGGCATTGGCGTTAATTTGCAGGTTTTTGGTGCTGACATTAATGTCTTTTTTCCCTTGGATATTACCCGCAAGAGTAATTTTTCCATCGACGGTTAACGTCAGGTCATGTTGGTTGGCTTGCACATTGCTTAGGTTAATCCCCACCCCTGATTCAGTACTCACCAATTTCACTTGATTGGCATACATCCCACCCAGTGCTTTGGTATCTACCGAAATACTGGGTTTTGCCCCTTCACCCGCAATCGGTGTTACGGTGCCTTTTTGAAAATCGACACGGTTGGTGCCTTGCATCAAGGTCAAGTTTTTGGTTTTGATTTGCCCATTTAGTTCGGTGGCGCGGCTGATAATATCGGCATAGGTTTGTGCTTCGGCATTCAGGCCATTGGCGCCAATAACCACACTGCCTTTTTTCACCTCAACCGCAGACAATGCCCCCTTGTTATCCAGAATGGGTTTTCCCGTGGTCAAGGTAATCGCTGGGGTATTCACAAAGCTACAGCCATTGCAGGTAATCCCATTCGGGTTAGCAATTAAGACATTCGCCCCTTTGCCTGCTACTTCCAACTTACCTTGTAATTCTGAGCGGTTACTGCTGGTAACTTCGTTGATAATCAGATTGGCGGCATTTCCCTTTAAATTCGCATTGGCTTTGATTTGCCCTGCAATTTGGGAATTCACATTAGTGGTGGCGTTGTTGAGTACCGCACCTTGTTTATCAACATTAAATTGTTGAAATTTATTGTGGGATATTCCCGCCCCATTCGGTGTGGCGATATTAATAATCGGGACGTTATTTTGTTGGCTGATTTGGGTGTTTTTATCTGCTGCCATCATGGCGGCTCCCCAAGCGGGATGTAAGGGGTAGACTGCAGTTAAGAAAATAATGGTGTAACTTAATATCCGCTTTGAGCGAGAAGGTAATTGTTCATTTAGCATAAATAATCCTTTAAAAACGTAAAGTTACAGAGAAAATGAGACCGACCAATAAGCCGACCAATTGTCTGGTTTAAGTTGTGAGGGATAATGCAAAGGCTTACTGAGTAGAAACTGAGAATAAATTAGGCTATTGCCTGTAAAAGAGAGACCAACGGCTCCCCCCGCTAGGGTGTCATGTTCAACGTGGTATTTATCTGAGGCAATAAACCCGTAATCTAAAGCCCCGATAAAACGCAGTTGCCCAATTGCCGTATTGGCGATGTCTTTATTAATTTCATTACGCCAATATCCGCCTCGGTTACCACTTAAAGACTGCTCGTGGTAGCCACGGACAGAGTACTGGCCTCCAATACTTATGCGTTCAATACCGTATAAATTATCGGGCGAGTATTGGCCGTAAAATGAGGTTAAATAGGTCAAACCATTAGAGAAAAAATACTGATAGCTGCTGCTTAGACTGAATTTGCGGTAATGGCTGCGCGGTGAATCTTTCGCGAGGGTATCCGGTGAGGCGCCAAAGGCGGATATTCCCCATTCAGCGGCAGGGTTAAACGTAAAGTAACCTTGTCCAAGCGTGGTGCTGTACTGCGGGGTAAATGAGAGCGAGGTTAAAGTTGGGCTGCTGATACTCAAGGTTTGGGAAGCTAACTGGGTGTTGGCATTTTTATGTTTTAAGCTACTTTGCAGTGTAAGCCGTTGCTTCCCATCGCGATAAATTAAGCGGCTGACATCAAATTGTTGGTTGGTATTTTTGCCTTCATAACGGTACTGCTGACCCGATGCATAAAACGGTTGTAACGTACTGTTACGGTAAAATTGGTAACGGTAAGACCAATAACCATAAGGGACATTCACATTCGCAACAATATAACGGTTATGGTGGGATACACTTCCATCCATATCGGTATTGGCCGAGGCTGACCACTGCTCACCAAACCCTAATGGGGAATCTACCGTTAAACTGCCGGTAAGCAGCTGTTTTCCCGTTGCCTCCATACCCGAGTTATCGAGACTCAACTGGCTCGTGATAGGCCATTTTTTCCCTTGTTGATGAATAATAACCCGAGAGTAGCCATTTTGGCTTCCTGGTTGGATATCGATAGTGTACTTAGCGGACGATAACCGGTTGAGTTGCTCCAACCCTTGTTCAATATGCCGTAGATTTAATATTTTGCCTTGTTGATAAGGAAATATTTGATGAACTAAACGCTCAGGGGAATTTTCAATCTCGATAGTTTCAACATGCCCTTCAATCACTTGTAATAACAATTGATGTGAGGATAAATCTTGCTCAGGAATGATGGCTTGAGAGGTAATAAACCCTTGTTCCATATAGTAATTAGTTACATGCTTGGTGAGCTTTTGTATTTCACTCAGTGTGAGGCAGCGTTTTAAATAAGATGAGGTTAACTGAGTTTGAGTTTTAGTCGTGAGCTGTGTGGCGCCGACAAATTGGATCTCACTGATAAGGAAACATATTTCATTTTGGGAAGGAGATGGCAATGCATCTTCAATGGAAATAGTGCTTTGTTTTTCCAATCGATTACGTTGGATTAACTCTGACTCTAACCGTTGTTTTTGTTCAAATTGAACACTTTCCTGTGCAGAGGGGAGTAGTTGATTTTCTGTGTAGCCATAGGGCGAAATCATAAACAACGATAAGTATAATAAACGCCACATAATTTGATATTTTGTCATGTTATCTAAATTTTCGTTACGAACAGTAAATTTACCGTAATGTAACTTATTCTCATTAACTGTTTTTAGATAAAAAAAATCCACCATGACTAAAAATTAATACTTTCATTTTTAATGTGTTTTTTTGTATTTTTTAAGTTTATTAATTCGACAAAACTGCAATTGATAAAAATCATTGGCTCTATGCACTGAAAATCAATCATTTGATTTTATTGGGAATGATTTTTCTGAAGAATTTGTCACAAGCAACCTATAAATAATTTCACAATTACAAATAAGATATGACAGTGAGGGATTGACTACTCAACTAATAAATATAAGTGAAGTTCAACTTCAGTGAATCTAAACGGAAAAGTGAATTATTTAAGTAATAACTATATTTAAAATAATTCGAATTGTAGGAAGGTGGCAATTGAAGATAGCCAGATGAGCATACACTCGTATGTAATCCAAATAACCGAAATATGACCAATAATTAAATTTCTAAATAGCTCGAACTCTAGCAAGGCGGCAATTGAGGATAGTTTGGGGAGCATACATCAGTATGTGACCCAAATAACCGAAATATGACCAATAATTAAATTTCTAAATAGTTCGAACTCTAGCAAGGCGGCAATTGAGGATAGTTTGGGGAGCATACACAAGTATGTGACCCAAATAGCCGAAAGAAGCCAACACAGCTAGAGCTCGAAATATGACGAAAATTTAGGCGCTCTTTCTCTTATCAGCAGCGATATTACTATAATCTGGGCTCTCTAAAGCGATTAACTCATCCAACAGTGCGGTCAATTGCTGCATTTTCTCTGGCGAAAAAGCCTGCTCGATTTTTTGATAACCTTCTTCCACTTCCTGCCGTGCTTTGTCATACAACTCTTGCCCCGCAGGTGTCAAAGAGACATATAATTTTCGCTGATCATTCAACGGTTTTAAGCGGAAAATTAAACCTTCGCGCTCCATACGGGTTAAGATCCCCGTTAAACTTGGGCGCAGAATACAGGTTTGGACTGATAATTCATGAAAATCAATTGAACGCTTATCAGCTAAAACGCGAATGATACGCCATTGCTGTTCAGTCAAATTATACGACTTTAATATCGGCCGGAAAAAGCCCATTGCGGTTTCCCTTGCCTGCAATAATGCAATTGTCAATGATTCATGCATAAGCTTAAAACTCACCACTTAATTAACGTTATTTAGCCCAATTTAGGTATTTTATGGCGGCTGCCACATTGCTTTATTGGCCCAATGCTTTAGTGAAACCTTTGGTTATCACCATGAATTTCCACATCACCAATTTGCCTTAATTAAGAGTAGCACGCCCAAATAACAATCTCAAAGAAAAACCCTAAAATATTAATGAGTAAATAATTTAAAATCCAACTTTAAAGTTAATTTTTTGTAAATCAAAAAAAATTGAAAAAATAATAAATTCTTTTATAACAGCATCTTACAGAAAGATAACTTAATTGTGTTAATGAGATCACAATTAAAATTAACATTTCCATAAACCTATTGCTAATTTAAAAAATATACTTTATTAATATGTTAATAATTACTCGAAAGTTGAATTCTTTTCATTAAGGAGTTGTCAATGAAAGGCACTGTATTTGCCGTTGCCCTCAATCATCAAAGCCAGCTTAGCCATTGGCTCGAGGCATTCCAGCAAGCCCCTTATAAAACCCCGCCGAAAACCCCAGTGTGGTTTATTAAGCCGCGTAATACGCGTATCAATTCAGGCGAGCAAATTTTGCATCCCGCAGGTGAAGAAGTGCAAAGTGGCGCTACGCTTGCTTTGGTAATCGGCAAAAATGCACGTAAAGTCAGCAAAGAAGATGCACATCAATTTATTGCTGGGTTTGCATTGGCAAATGAAGTGAGCTTGCCAGAAGACACATTTTATCGTCCTGCGATTAAAGCCAAATGCCGTGATACTTTCTGCCCAATCGGTGAAATGGTAGCAACTTCACTGAATACTCCTGTTGATATCATCACTCTAGTGAATGGCAAAGAAGCGGATCGCTGGTCAACAAAAGATCTGATCCGCGATGCTAGCGAGTTAGTGGCTGCATTAAGTGACTTTGCCACCTTAAAGCAAGGGGATGTGATCCTACTCGGCACACCACAGCAACGTGTCACCATCAAACCCGGTGATGAAGTGGTTATCCAAGCGGAAGGCTTTCCTAGCCTGAAAAATACCGTTGTGGCAGCAGGAGGAAAATAATGTCTACGATAATAAAACGCGCCAAAATCCTTTTTAAAGGCACTGAATATTCCGTCACTGTTGGTGATAACGAAGCCATTACATTACCTAATGGGGATGTGATCGCGGGTGATTCTCCTGATGTTACATGGCTGCCTCCTGCTCAAGGGACGTTATTTGCCCTTGGTTTGAACTATGCCGACCACGCCGCAGAGTTAGAATTTAAGCCACCTGAAGAACCGCTGATTTTCTTAAAAGCGGAAAGCAGCTTAACGGGTCACCGCCAAGTTTCTGTTCGCCCTGATAATGTTGAATATATGCATTATGAGTCTGAATTAGTCGTGGTGATTGGAAAAACGGCTCATAAGGTCTCAAGAGAAGATGCCATGGATTATGTCGCAGGCTACACCGTGTGTAATGACTATGCGATCCGTGACTATTTAGAGAACTATTATCGCCCAAATTTACGTGTTAAGAGCCGCGATACCTTAACACCGATTGGCCCTTGGATTATCGATAAAGACGCCGTTAAAGATCCCCATAATTTGGCTTTATACACCTATGTTAATGGTGAATTACGTCAAAAAGGCACCACTGCCGATCTCATTTTTGATATTCCATTTTTAATTGCTTACCTCAGTGACTTTATGACACTGCAACCGGGAGACATGATTGCAACAGGGACACCAAAAGGGTTGTCTGATGTCGTGCCGGGTGACGAAGTCATTGTTGAAGTTGAAGGCGTTGGCAGATTGGTCAACACCATTATCAGCGAAAAAGACTATGAGGAACGTGTGTAATGACTAAGATTAATCATTGGATCAACGGTAAAAACGTTGCTAGCAAAGACTATTTTGAAACCACCAACCCTGCAACTGGCGAAGTATTAGCTGAAGTCGCAGCGGGTGGACAAGACGAAATCAACCAAGCTGTTGCCGCAGCAAAGGACGCATTTCCAAAGTGGGCCAATACCCCAATGAAAGAGCGTGCTCGCTTAATGCGTCGCCTTGGTGAATTGATCGACGAAAATGTCCCGCAAATTGCAGAAATGGAAACCAAAGACACCGGTTTGCCTATTCACCAAACTAAAAATGTGTTGATCCCACGTGCTTCACATAACTTTGAATTCTTTGCCGAAATTTGCCAGCAAATGAATGGCCGCACTTACCCTGTTGATGACAAGATGATGAACTACACCTTGGTTCAACCTGTGGGTGTCTGTGCGCTGATTTCCCCATGGAACGTGCCATTTATGACCGCAACATGGAAAACCGCCCCTTGTTTAGCTCTGGGTAATACTGCGGTGCTGAAAATGTCTGAGTTATCACCATTATCAGCGAATCGCCTTGGTGAACTGGCTCTAGAAGCCGGTATTCCTGCGGGCGTTTTGAACGTGGTTCAAGGCTATGGTAGCACTGCTGGGGATGCTTTAGTCAAACACCATGATGTCCGTGCGGTTTCCTTTACTGGGGGCACGGCCACTGGCCGCACCATTATGCAAAATGCAGGCTTGAAAAAATACTCCATGGAATTAGGGGGTAAATCACCTGTATTAGTCTTTGAAGATGCGGACATTGAACGTGCACTCGATGCCGCTCTGTTCACTATTTTCTCCATTAATGGCGAACGCTGTACTGCGGGCTCACGTATTTTCATTCAAGAAAGCATTTACCCTGAGTTTGTTAAACGCTTTGCGGAACGTGCAAACCGCTTGATCGTCGGTGACCCGAACGATCCAAAAACCCAAGTGGGTGCATTGATCAGCCAACAGCACTGGAACAAAGTTTCGGGTTACATTCGCTTAGGTATGGAAGAAGGCGCAACCTTGTTAGCGGGTGGACCAGACAAACCGACCGATCTACCTGATCACCTGAAAGGTGGTAATTTCTTACGCCCTACCGTACTGGCTGATGTCGATAACCGTATGCGTGTCGCCCAAGAAGAGATCTTTGGGCCTGTAGCTTGTTTAATTCCGTTTAAATCTGAAGAAGACGGTTTACGCATGGCAAATGATATTGAATACGGTCTTGCTTCGTATATTTGGACGCAAGATGTCAGCAAGATCTTACGCCTTTCTCGCAGTATCGAAGCAGGAATGGTGTTTGTTAACACCCAAAACGTGCGTGACCTACGTCAACCATTCGGTGGCGTGAAAGCTTCGGGTGTTGGCCGTGAAGGTGGTGAATACAGCTTCGAAGTGTTTGCAGAAATGAAAAACGTGTGTATCTCCTACGGAGACCACAACATCCCTCGCTGGGGTGTATGATTCATCAATTTTTTATTTTATTTTATTTATCAATTAGATACCCATAAAAATTTGAACTGTAAATGATTCATGATAAATAATAGCTACAACAAATTATAGGTAAACTCGTTCCTTACCCTAAATAGTTTGAGTTGTAGCTAGGCGGCAAGCGAAATCATCCCTATGAGCATACATGAGTATGTGATTAGGGTGGTTTTGTGCGGCCAACACCGCTACAGCTCAAAATATAACGGGTAAGAGAGGATGAAATGGGTAAGTTGGCACTCGCTGCAAAAATAACACACGTCCCATCCATGTACCTATCAGAACTACCAGGTAAAAACCATGGATGTCGCCAAGCCGCTATCGATGGACACAAAGAAATCAGCCGTCGTTGCCGTGAATTAGGCGTTGATACCATTATTGTTTTTGATACACACTGGTTAGTTAATAGTGCTTATCACATTAATTGTGCTGACCACTTCAAAGGTATTTACACCAGTAATGAACTCCCACATTTTATTCGTGATATGGAATATGAATATGATGGGAACTCCGTATTAGGCCAAATGATTGGGGAAGAAGCACGTAAATTAGGCGTTCGTGCTCAAGCCCATGAAATTCCAAGCTTAACCCTCGAATACGCCACGTTAGTCCCTATGCGCTATATGAATAGCGACCGTCACTTTAAAGTTATCTCAATTTCAGCATTCTGTACGTCTCACAGTTTTGAAGACAGCCGCAAATTAGGTGAAGCCGTACTGAGTGCGATTGAAAAATACGATGGCACAGTCGCTGTATTAGCGAGTGGTTCATTATCACACCGCTTTATTGATGACCAAAAAGCCGAAGACGGTATGAATAGCTACACACGTGAATTTGATGAGCAGATGGATAAACGCGTCGTCAAACTTTGGCGTGAAGGCCGCTTTGAAGAGTTCTGCAAAATGCTACCTGAATATGCCGACTACTGCTATGGCGAAGGCCATATGCACGACACAGTGATGCTGTTAGGCATGTTAGGTTGGGATAAATACGCTGAGAAAGTGGAAGTTTTAACTGACTTGTTTGCCAGCTCAGGCACAGGGCAAATTAATGCCGTGTTCCCACTTCCAAACTATATCACTGATAAACAAGCTGCCAACGCATAAGGAACTGTTATGCCTCATTTTTATGCAGAATGTACAGAGAATATCCGTGAAGAAGCGAAACTTCCAGAGCTGTTTGCACAAGTGAATGAATCCCTTGCTGCTACTGGTATTTTTCCATTAGGCGGTATTCGTAGCCGTGCTATTTGGCTAGATACTTGGCAAATGGCTGATGGCAAACACGATTATGCATTTGTGCATATGACGCTAAAAATTGGTGCCGGACGCTCTCTTGAAGATAGGCAAAAAACGGGGGAGATGATCTTCGACCTGATCAAAGCCCACTTTGCCGATTTAATGGCAAAACGCTATCTGGCGCTGTCTTTTACCATGGAAGAGCTTGATCCCGTATTAAATTATAAGCAAAACAATGTTCATGCCTTGTTTAAAGGTTAATAGCTTAAAGGTTAATAGTTTAAATCTTTATTTAACGTTTTATTGAGAGGGCAAGATGGTTAAAAATTTCGATAAACACATACCGCACTACTTGATCCCATTACTGGGGTCATTAGTGGCATTCGGTCCATTGTCTATCGATATGTACCTTCCTGCCCTTCCTCAAATGGGAACTGCATTACACGCCACTCAAGGGCAAATGCAGTACACCCTTGGCGCTTTTTTTGCCGGTTTCTGTGTGGGAATGCTATTTTACGGGCCATTAAGTGATTTACTCGGCCGTCGTAAGATGCTGTTAAGTGGCCTAGTCATCTTTACGGTGGCAAGCCTGCTATGCGCTCAAGCCACTGATGCAAATACCTTAATTATTTTTAGAGCATTGCAAGCATTTGGGAGTGGTGCTGCCATTGTTATGGCTAGGGCGATTGCAAGGGATGTTTATCCTGCCCATGAACTACCTAAAGTACTGTCATTAATGACACTTGTGACCATGATAGCCCCGCTACTGGCACCACTTTTAGGTGGTTTTTTACTTGTTCATTTTCAGTGGCAAGTGATTTTTTACTTATTAGCGTTGATTGGCTTAGCTTCGGTGTGTGCGATTTTTTTCTTGCTCCCTGAAACGCTAACCCACCAGCGTGGTTCTGAAAATATCCTTTGTGTCGCCTTCAAGAATTATGCGCAGGTGCTCACAGACCGAGAAGCACTGAGTATTATTGGCACCATGGCATTCTCTTTTGCCGGTATGTTTGCCTTTATCAGTGGTTCACCGTTTGTGTATATCAATTATTTCGGTGTTTCTGAACAACATTATGGTTTGCTGTTCGGTTGTAACATCTTGGGGATGATCGTCATGCTGTTGTTGAACGTTAAACTGCTAAAAACCTATAGTTTAACGCGCATACTGACTATGCAAAGTGGGTTTCAATTGGCATTTGGTCTGCTGTTACTCATATTTTACCAACAAAGTTTGCCCATAATTGTTATTCTAGTCGTGCTGTTCTTATCGATGGTCAATGCTATCGGCACCAACAGTTTGTCACTATTACTGCAACATCGCGGGAAAATTGCAGGAAGTGCCAGTGCACTTGCGATTTCTATTCAGTTTGCCTTAGCGGCTATCGCCAGCGTTGCAGTTTCTGTATTACAAGATGAATCCCCATTCGCTATGGCACTTGTTATGGCGCTTTGTGCCGGGTTAAGTTTTGCTAGCCAACAGCTATCAGCTAAAAATATCCGTCCACAAGTCCAATCAGTGTCTTCGGAGAACAACGAAAAATGAGCATAAATACCAATTCTACATTATTTCGCCAACAAGCTTATATCAACGGCCAATGGGTTGATGCCCAAAATAAAAGTGTGTTTGAGGTCACTAACCCAGCAAATAACGAGGTTATCGCTAACGTCAGCAACGTTGGTGCGTTAGAAACTCAACAAGCTATTGAGGCCGCAGAAAAAGCGCTCCCAGCATGGCGTGCTAAAACCGCCAAAGAGCGCAGCCAAATTTTAAACAAGTGGTTCCGTTTAATGATGGACAACCAAAAAGAATTGGCTGAGTTACTCAGTGCTGAACAAGGTAAGTCGATCACTGAATCGATGGGCGAAATTGCCTATGGTGCCAGCTTTATTGAGTGGTTTGCTGAAGAAGGTAAACGTATATATGGGGAAACCATCCCATCACCTCTGCCGGGACGTCGCCTTGTCACCATTAAACAACCTGTCGGTGTGGTTGCGGCTATCACGCCATGGAACTTTCCAAATGCCATGATCACCCGCAAAGTCGGCCCAGCCCTTGCTGCCGGCTGTACCATGGTGTTAAAACCCGCAGCAGAGACACCATTATCCGCATTAGCATTAGCAGTGTTAGGAGAAGAAGCGGGTATTCCTGCGGGTGTGTTCAATATCGTTCCGGGTACAGATGCACAGGCCATTGGTGGCGTAATGACCTCCAGCCCTGTGGTACGCAAACTCACCTTTACGGGTTCAACTCGAGTCGGTAAGTTGCTGATGGAACAGTGCGCCAATACAGTGAAAAAGATGTCTCTGGAACTCGGTGGTAACGCGCCATTTATCGTGTTTGATGATGCCGATTTAGATGCCGCTGTACAAGGTGCGTTAACGGCTAAATTCCGCAATAGTGGGCAAACCTGTGTGTGTGCTAACCGTATCTTAGTCCAAGAAGGCGTTTACGATGAATTTGCGGCTCGTTTAGCAAAAGCCGTGAATGAACTGAAAATCGGCCCTGCCACACAAGCAGACTCCCAGCAAGGCCCTCTGATTAACCAAGCTGCAGTGGATAAAGTCACTGAACATATTGCTGATGCTGTTTCCCATGGTGCAAAAGTGATTGCAGGTGGTAAACCTGCGCACTTAGGCGGCTTGTTCTTTGAACCGACCGTTATCACTGGCGTCACTGAGGCTATGAAAGTGGCCAAAGAAGAAACATTCGGCCCACTCGCGCCATTATTTAAATTCCGTGATGAGCAAGAAGCAATTGATCTTGCCAATGACACTGAATTTGGCTTGGCATCCTATTTCTATTCAAAAGATATCGGTCGTATCTACCGCGTCGCAGAAGCTCTAGAAAGCGGCATGGTCGGTATTAACGAAGGCATTATCTCAAATGAAGTGGCCCCATTTGGTGGCATTAAGCAGTCTGGTCTGGGGCGTGAAGGTTCACGCTACGGAATCGAAGATTACTTGGAAGTGAAATACCTCTGCTTTGGTGGTCTTTCTAATTAGTTAAATTGAGTACCGCTGGGTACGCATTCAATTTACACCTTGAATAGTTCGAGTGGCAGCAAAGCGCTTTAGTGCAGCGCTGCTCTCGAAATAGAATAGGTGAATAGGAGTATTAACAGCATGTTACAAAAAGATGTAATCTCGCAAATCGCGCAACGCCTAAATCAGGCTGAAAAATCACGTGAGCAAATCCGTCAGATCTCACTCGATCACCCAGAAATGACGATCGACGATGCTTACGCTATCCAAAAAGAGTGGGTTGGCGTGAAAATTGCTGAAGGACGTGTGCTAAAAGGCCATAAAATTGGGCTAACATCCAAAGCCATGCAGGCAAGTTCACAAATTGATGAACCTGATTACGGTGCGCTTCTTGACGATATGTTTTTTGATGATGGCTGTGATATTCCAACAGACCGCTTTATCGTGCCACGTATTGAAGTTGAATTAGCCTTCGTACTCGCAAAGCCATTAAGTGGGCCAAATTGCACCATCTTTGATGTCTATAACGCAACTGACTATGTGATCCCAGCGCTTGAGCTGATTGATGCACGCTGTCACAACGTTGACCCTGAAACCAATCGCCCACGTAAAGTGTTCGATACCATTTCAGATAACGCAGCAAATGGCGCGGTAATCTTAGGTGGTCGCCCAATTAAACCTCGCGATTTGGATATGCGTTGGATTAGCGCCCTACTCTATCGTAATGGCGTCATTGAAGAATCGGGCGTAGCCGCTGCTGTGCTCAATCACCCAGCGAATGGCGTAGCATGGTTAGCAAATAAATTAGCACCGCATAATGTACAACTTGAGCCAGGCCAAATTATCTTAGGTGGCTCATTTACACGCCCTGTTCCTGCTCGTAAAGGTGATGTGTTCCACGTTGATTACGGCAATATGGGTTCAATTAGCTGCCGCTTCGTGTAAGGAAAATGATATGGATATTTTAGATAATAAATTTAAAAAAGCGCTAAAAAGTGGGCAACCGCAAATTGGTTTATGGCTTGGCTTATGCAGCCCATATAGTGCTGAATTACTTGCCGGTGCAGGCTTTGACTGGTTATTGATTGATGGTGAACATGCTCCAAATAATGTGCAAACGACATTATCTCAATTACAAGCGATCGCCCCTTATCCGTCACAACCCGTGGTACGCCCACCGTGGAATGATCCGGTGATCATTAAGCAATTACTGGATATTGGTGCACAAACCCTTTTGCTACCGATGGTACAAAATGCAGAGCAAGCCAAACAAGCAGTACGTGCAACGCGTTACCCGCCAGCCGGGATCCGTGGTGTCGGCAGTGCTTTAGCTCGTGCTTCTCGTTGGAACCGAGTACCTAATTATTTAACCCGTGCCAATGATGAAATGTGCGTGATAGTGCAGGTTGAAACCCGAGAAGCCATGAATAATCTTCCTGAGATCTTAAAGGTTGAAGGCGTCGATGGTGTGTTTATCGGCCCTGCGGATCTTAGTGCGGATATGGGCTTTTCAGGGAACCCTAACCACCCTGAAGTCAAAGCCGCGATAGAAAAAGCGATTGTACAAATTCGTGAAGCCGGCTTGGCACCCGGTATTTTGATGGCAGCCCCAGATGTTGCTGAACATTATCTGAAACTCGGCGCACTATTTGTTGCCGTCGGGGTTGATACCACGCTACTGGCTCGTACCGCAGAAGCGCTAGCAGCAAAATTTGGTAAAACCGTCTCTGAGGTGACTTCAAGTACACCAAGCGTTTATTAATTAAACTATCTCTAAATAAGTTAATTTTAACCCTACAGACAAATAACTTAATTAGATAAATAAGAAATCAATATCGCAACATTGGGCAGACAGCACCATGGCTGCCTACTCGTCCCTTGTACCTATAATAATCTGCAAAAGAAAGAATTGAGGGCCCTACAATATGAGTAATCAACAACTTGCAAGCACTAACCCTGCTGAACAACATAAAAATTTAACCGAACCGCAGCAGCGGGTGATTAATAAATTATTTAAACGTCTGATTGTATTTTTATTTGTGCTATTTGTTTTTTCCTTCTTAGACCGTATTAATATTGGCTTTGCGGGCTTAACCATGGGGAAAGACATCGGCCTAACGTCCACCATGTTTGGCCTAGCGGCTACCTTGTTCTATGCCACTTACGTGATTTTTGGTATTCCAAGTAACATCATGTTGGGGATTGTTGGGGCTCGCCGCTGGATAGCCACCATCATGGTGCTTTGGGGTATCGCTTCTACAGCCACCATGTTTGCCACAGGGCCTACGAGCTTATACGTCCTACGGATGTTAGTGGGTATCGCTGAGGCGGGCTTCTTACCTGGGATTTTAGTTTATCTGACTTACTGGTTCCCGGCCTATTTCCGCGCTCGTGCTAATGCCTTATTTATGATTGCAATGCCAGTCACCATGGCATTCGGTTCCCTGGCATCGGGCTACATTTTAGGCATGGATGGCATTTTAAACCTAAAAGGCTGGCAATGGCTGTTCCTGTTAGAAGGTTTCCCATCGGTGATCCTCGGTGTGTTGGTTTGGTTCTACCTTGATGATTCACCAAAGAAAGCAAAATGGTTGACCCAAGAAGACAAAGATACATTACAAGAAATGATGGACCAAGACCAACTAGAGCTTGTCCAGCCACAGGGGTCAAAAAGCCATACCGCATTACAAAACAAAAGTTTATGGAAAGAAATTTTTACCCCTGTGATCTTAATGTATACCGTCGCTTATTTTTGCTTAACCAATACGTTAAGTGCGATTAATATTTGGACACCGCAGATCATGCAAAGCTTCAATGAAGGCAGTAGTAATGCCATGATTGGGCTATTAACCGCTATCCCACAGTTTTGTACTATTCTAGGGATGATCTATTGGAGTCGTCGCTCTGATAGATTACAAGAACGGAAAATGCACACTGCACTTCCCTACTTATTTGCGGCAGCGGGCTGGATCCTCGCTGCGATGACAAGCCATCCCGTCATCCAATTAATTGGTATTATCATGGCATCAACAGGTTCATTTACTGCGATGGCCGTGTTCTGGACAACCCCAGACCAATCAATCAGTTTACGTGCTCGCGCCATCGGTATTGCTGTTATTAACGCAACGGGTAATATAGGTTCTGCCGTCAGCCCACTGTTGATTGGTTGGTTAAAAGACCAAACCGGTAGCTTTAACTCCGGCCTCTATTTTGTGGCAGGCCTGCTGGTGGTCGGTGCGCTGTTAGTCATGGTTATTCCAATGAAAAACTCAAGACCAAGGGCAACACCTTAAAAATGTAAGGTTTAATAAATTAGAGTGCTGTAACTCAATAACCATGGATATTGCTCAAAATAATTTGGCTTGCAGCTAGGCGGCAAGCAAGCTAATCCCTAGGAGCATACACGAGTATGTGACTAGGGTTAGCGTGTGAAGCCAACAACGCTGCGGGCCAAAGAATGAAGAGCAATTCGAGTTGCAGCTAAGCGGCAAGCAAGCTAATCCCTAGGAGCATACTGAAGTATGTGACTAGGGTTGGCTTGTGAGGCCAACAACGCTGCGAGCCGAAGAATGAAGGGTAACTCAACTTTAATTACGAATATTGACATCAGTACAGACTACGACGAAACCCAAGGCACTGACGACGTCCACTACCAAACCTTTGGCAACATGGCTGCCTTCTTTGGTCGCGATATGCAAGCGCATCGCCATGACGGTTTCTTCCAGTTGCACTATTTGGTTACGGGCCATATTACTTTGCAGCTCGATGAGTCCCGCTATTCCGTTCAAGCCCCATTATTTATTCTTACGCCCCCTTCGGTTGCGCATGCATTTTTCACTCAAGAAGACACTGACGGCCACGTACTCACCGTACGACAGGATTTAATTACGCCATTACTGGGGTCGTTATACCCAGCAAATCCTGATTTAGTGGATATTCCGGCTATATGTTTGTCTGTTGCTGATAAACCTGATGATATCGATACCTTTAACCATTACTGGGCATTGATGGCGCGTGAATCGGCTAATAACTATATAGGTAAAGACCAAGCCCTCGCTTCTTTAGCCCAAGCATTATTTACGTTTCTGCTGCGCTCGATTCCACTTGATGAACACCCAACAACAGGGGTTAGAGGCGAACATCGTCTATTCCAGCGGTTTAATCAGCTCATTGACTTGCATTATCATGAACACCTTGCAGTGCCTGAATATGCCAAGAAACTTGATGTCACAGAATCACGCCTTAAGGATATGTGCCGGCGGTCCGCTAACCGGCCACCGAAAAGGTTAATTTTTGACAGAATATTGCGTGAAGCTAAACGAATGTTGTTATTTTCCGATAGCCCCGTTTCTGAGATTGCCTACCAGCTCGGTTTCAAAGACCCCGCCTATTTTGCGCGTTTTTTTAACCGGTTAGTAGGATGCTCTCCTAGCCTATGGAGAGAACAAAACATTCATTAAAGAGAGGCTTAGTGATTTTATCCTTATTTTTTAGGTAAAAATCATTAAGCTTCTCTATCTGCATATCAAACCATCTTCTCCCTTATCTCTACAAACTATTACACCTTCAAATTATTTTACATTTTAAAAACATTTTGATGTTTTATAAATTTTGTTTTAACTTTGTAAAAATGCCGATAACGCTTAACTAAAAGTGAACAAGAAGATTAAAAAAAGAACAATAATATACTAGAATAATAATTAACATTAATATAAAAATAAGTTAATTATTAAATGATAATCAATAGATTACGATACAACAAAAGCATTACGTTAATATCAAAACATCGAGATGATCACATTTCTTTCACAAAAAACAACTTTCAACGAAAAGTACCAGTAAACCTTTAGAATGTCTCTTTAAAACTCCCTCGTAAAGCGATTCAATTAAGAAACACAAAACAAACATAAAATTAACATATTTAGCTTGCAGCCTTTGTGCCCTATCAATGCAAGCCCTCATTGTGAGATAACGAGGTAGACATGAAACCAGAAGATTTTCGTTCCGATGCTAAACGCCCTTTTAATGGCCAAGAATATTTAAAAAGCTTACAAGATGGCCGCGAAATCTATATTTATGGCGAGCGCGTAAAAGACGTCACCACTCACCCTGCTTTTCGTAATTCAGCCGCTTCTATAGGACAATTATATGATGCGCTTCATGATAAAACGACTCATGACCAACTTTGCTGGAACACCGACACAGGCAACGGTGGATACACTCACAAATTCTTCCGCTTCGCTAAAAGTGCCGATGAACTGCGCCAACAACGTGACGCTATCGCAGATTGGTCACGCCAGAGCTACGGATGGATGGGACGCACTCCAGACTATAAGGCGGCATTCGCCAGCTGTTTAGGTGCTAACCCAGAATACTATGGTCAATTTGCAGACAACGCGCGTCACTGGTATAAACGCATTCAAGAGAGCGGCCTTTACTTTAACCATGCGATTGTTAACCCGCCAATCGACCGCCATAAGCCAGCTGATGAAGTCAAAGATGTTTATATCAAACTCGAAAAAGAAACGGATGCGGGTATTATCGTCAGTGGTGCAAAAGTCGTTGCGACCAACTCCGCATTAACACACTATAACTTTATCGGTTTTGGTTCTGCACAAGTGATGGGTGATAACCCAGATTTTGCACTGATGTTTGTTGCACCAATGGATGCCGACGGTGTGAAATTAATCTCACGTGCATCTTATGAATTAGTGGCTGGCGCAACAGGCGCACCATTTGATTACCCGCTTTCAAGCCGTTTCGATGAAAATGATGCCATCTTGGTGATGGATCATGTGTTAATTCCATGGGAAAACGTCCTGATCTACCGTGACTTTGACCGCGCTCGTAATTGGGCCGTACAAGGTGGGTTTGCGCGTTTATTCCCATTACAAGCTTGTGTCCGCTTAGCGGTTAAATTAGACTTCATTACCGGATTGTTACAAAAAAGTTTAGAATGTACAGGTGTTATTGATTTCCGTGGTGTACAAGCCGATCTCGGTGAAGTGGTCGCATGGCGTAATCTGTTCTGGTCATTAACCGATGCAATGACCTCTGAAGCGCAAGCATGGGAAGGCGGTGCTTATCTACCAGATACTCAAGCCATCCAAACTTACCGTGTTATGGCACCAATGGCTTACACCAAAATCAAGAATATCATTGAAAGTAACGTGACAAGTGGCCTGATTTACCTACCATCAAGCGTTCGTGATATGAATAATCCAGAAATTGATAAGTATTTAGCTAAATATGTTCGCGGCTCTAATGGTATGGATCACGTTGAACGTATTAAGATCCTTAAACTCATGTGGGATGCAATCGGTAGTGAATTTGGTGGCCGCCACGAACTGTATGAAATTAACTACGCAGGAAGCCAAGATGAAATTCGTCTGCAATGTCTGCGTCATGCATACGGTTCTGGCAATATGAAAGCCATGACAGATATGGTTGATCGCTGTTTATCAGACTACGATCAACACGGATGGAAACGTCCACACCTGCATAACAACAATGATATTAATCAGTTAGATTCGCTGCTGAAATAATCGGCAGCAGGAGGTCAAAATGTCTTTAGAAAATGAACATCGCCTGCGTTTCAGAGATGCGATGGCAAGTCTTGGTGCAGCAGTCAATATCGTCACCACGGATGGGACTGAGGGTCGCTGTGGAATTACAGCCACCGCAGTCTGTTCAGTTACAGATACGCCACCCACTTTGATGGTCTGTATTAACCGCAATAGCGCTATGAATGCGGTATTTCAAAAGAATGGCCGCCTGTGCGTGAACGTGCTGAGTCATGACCAAGAAGAGTTAGCGTGCCATTTTGCTGGAATGAAAGGTTCCACGATGGAAGAACGTTTTAGCTGGAATGTGTGGGATAACGGTATTTTACAGCAACCTTTACTAAAAAATGCCCTTGCCAACCTTGAAGGCGAAATCACTCAAGTGCAGGACATGGGTACGCACTCTGTCTATATGGTTGAAATGAAACAAATCATTGTCCGTGATGAAGGGCATGGCTTAGTCTATTTCAAACGTAGATTCCACCCTATTATGCACCAAATCCTTGAGCCAACCGCTTAATGACTCACAGATATCGATTAAATAGCCTCGACTTTAAGAGGCTATTTTTTTATCCATACTTTTTCTTAGATAAAACCACATCTTAATACTTCGTTTAGCATTAAAATTTTTTAATACTGACAGATTAATGTTTCCTTTCTTCTTATTTTCTAAGTAACTAGCTAGTTTTGAACGATTATAGAAATAACATCAAAAAACCGAATTTTAAACATAACAAGTGTAAACAAAAACACAACCAATTGATTTAAAACAAATTTTAATTTAACTCGAATTATGCTTAATTGACATATTATAAATAACAGGTATACACTAAAATAATACAAATATTTTAACGATAAATAAAAAATTTTAAAATGAACTATTTGATTAATGATCATATTACTTATGATAGTCATCAGGGGCTGTTATATACCGACGATATTAATAACGCCTTAAAACTAACAACAACTTTAAACCGTTTGTTGCTAGTCTTAGTGCAAAATAATCATGACATCGTTGACCGAGAAACAATATTACGCAGGGTTTGGGAGGAACATAACCAAGTCGTCTCTGATAATAACCTTAATAGCAGTGTATCTGTACTACGTCGTCACCTGTCTTCTTTTTCTGATGGTGAAATTATTACAACTATTCCTAAAGTTGGGATTAAATTTTCTGCTGACCTGAAAATTGAGAATGGGCGTGAGGAAATAAAGGATAATAATGACAAAGAATTGCTCACTACTGGGGTTGAACTAGGCTCTTCATCAAAGGCACCTGAAGGAGCTTCCCCCCAAGCAAGCGAAAATAAAAAAAATTACATGCTGAATAACCGGTATGTTGAAATTTCACTTATAGCTATCATTATTTTTTGCTTATTATACCTATTTAAAAGTTATTTCTTTGCAAGCCGAACAGAATATCCTGAAGTTGGTCGTATTGATCAATGCAGTATCCGCTACATTAATAGTTACCATAAACCCGATACAACAACCATCAGCTTTGCGACAATTCAAAATGAACTCACGAAATTAAACCTTGATTGTAAAAAGCCAGCAACTGTTTTTTATTATAATGTTGGTATCGTCGCGAATGATAAAAATTTATATGACAATTTCCTATTTTTGTCCTATTGCCCAACGGTACCGAAAGAGAGCGCAACTGTGAGCTGTGAGAATTTTTATGTCAAATAAACGCTCTGCAAGAATACTTTATTTATTTATCATATCAGCAATACTGGTTTCCATTACTGTTTACGCATACCATATAATTAATACCCCTATCATTCCTAACTGCCGCGCAACCGTTAAAATAAATATTTCAGATAATAAATCAGATTTAAAAGGTTTTTATCTATTAAGTGTCATTCCTAACAAAAACAAGCCTGACCAACATACTTTTGTAATGAATGGTACTATTAATGATGATGGTAAGAGCTATACTATCTCACGAAAATTTTTAATGAAAACAGAAGCATTAGACGACCATTTTTTTCTACGCGTTGAAAAAGAGTTTATTGACCCAAATGACCAAGGTAAAGATAGACCCAATATCCGAGGTATTCCAAAAGTTGACCAACTTTATTTTTTAAAAATAAAAAGATTAAACGATAAAAATTATATTTTTGAAGAAAACTTCTCTCCACTTTTTATTTGTACACTATAACAGAGCAAAATAATTGATAAAAATGCATCAAATATTAATGATTTGATGCATTTTTTTATTTTCCAAACACTCTCCACCTTAAAACACCTTAAACCCACAAATATCAAAACATTTCAACCACAATAAAATTAGCATAAAAATATTAATTTACATTAAAAAAATACTAAAACAAGCATATAAAATCTAATTTTATTAATTTTTAAGAGTTTAGTTCCAATTTACCCGCGATAGGGATAAGCTTTTCTTCGTCGAAATGACCCATGCTAAGAACAACCGTAAGGATACGTTAAGCGTTTTTTTGATTAGGAAATCGAACAATCCATTAATGGATATTTAACTTCAATCCTATAACTGTGCCTCTATTGGCACACTAGGGATCTTACTTAAATTTAAGGACGTACAATATGAATTTGAATAAACTTTCTATTGCTGTATTACTGTCAACTTCTGCATTCTCTACTTCTATTCTGGCAAGTGGTAATAGCGGTGAATTACATTTCAGCGGTCAGGTAGTTAATTCCCCATGTAATATCGAGTCAGAAAGTACTAAACAAGAAGTACCATTTGGTCAGCTTTCTCGTGCTTCTTTAGAAGCAGGTAACTTTGCTGAAAAAAATATCGCTATCAAATTAAAAGAATGTAACTTTGATGAGTTTAGCAAAGATGTTGATGGTAAATGGGTTGCTGTTAAAGATATTAAAATTACCTTTGGTGGTAAAAACTACGCTGGTGCAAATAAAGAGTTCTTAGGCGTTTCTGGCACAGCTTCAAATATTGGTATTCAAATTAAAGATTTCAAATTTGATGAAGCTAAATCTATCCTCAGCCAAATTCGTAACCGCCAAGGCGAGAACGTTCTAGAGTTCACTGCATTAGCAAAACGTATTGATGCAGCGACACCAGTAACAGAAGGTGACTTTAATTCTATCGCTGATTTTAAAATTACTTACGAGTAATTTTTTATGGGAGGGGAAATCCCTCCCAATAAAAGGCTCATCATGAATAAAAAATATCTTTTATCGTTAATATTACTTACTAATTATAATGTGGTGTCAGCAGAATATATTATCGATGGTGGTATCCGTGGGGCAACGGTTATGCAAGGTTATATTGTTTCCGCTCCGTGTTCTATCGAAACGAACAGTCAATATCAATACATTGATTATGATTCAATTTCAACTCATAGCATCGAATATAGTGAAATAAAAAAAGAGAGTAGAAAATCATTTACTATTAGATTAAACAATTGCATCAGTGAATATGACCAAGAAAATCGCAAAGGCATAAAAATACAGTTTTATGCACCACAAGATACTTATGCTGATGCAATAAAATTATCTGGACCAAAACCAGGGGTATTACTTTATATTTATGATGTAAATCATAATTTATTATCGCCAAATAAATCATATTCCATTTCAAATAGTTCTATTTATTTTGACAGTAAAACAAAGACTAGCTATTTAAAATATGAAACCGAAATAAACACATTCAATAAAGAAATAGAACCTGGGGATTATTTTGTAACGATTGAATTCAATATCAGTTACGACTAATAACATACTCATAATAATTTAATGATAAAAACACCATGGCTAAATTTAATATTTTCCACAATCTAATTATTGTTTCTTGCTTATCTAGTTTTTCTACGGTGGCATACTCCGTCGAGTTTAATACCGATATGTTAGATACCGAAGACACTAAGAATATTGATTTTAGCCAATTTTCTCAGTCAGGTTTTATTATGCCTGGCACTTACCACTTAACACTAAAAGTTAACAATGAGCGATTAGGTAATGCCCAAGATATTACCGTTGGCTCTCCAATATCAGCAGAAAATACATTATTTGATGTTATTTGCCTTCCCTCTGATATCCTCGAAAAATTAGGGTTGAAAAAAGAGGCTTTGAGCTTAGTTAAATATCGAGATAACAATCAATGTATTAACCTATCGCCTTTAGAAGGAACAACGCTAAATACGGATTTATCCACTCTAACACTGTCCCTTTTCATACCACAAAGCTATTTAGAATATTCCGACCCAAGTTGGGTTCCACCAACACGCTGGGAAGACGGGGTAAATGGTTTTTTACTTGATTACACCTTGACAGGGGCATTAACACGTCGAAATAGTGGTACCAAAGAATCTTATATATCGGCAAATGGAACAACTGGCCTAAATTTTGGTTCATGGCGCCTTCGTGCTGACTACCAAGCAAATTACCGTAAATCCTCAGGTAACTACAGCACACAATATAGTGATGCCGTTTTTAGCCGTATATTTGCCTATCGCTCATTAACCAATATTGCATCTCTTTTGACTATTGGAGAAAATTATTTTTACTCATCAATTTTTGACTCTTGGCAATATATCGGTTTATCACTAGAAACTGATGAAAATATGATGCCACCAAAATTGACCGGATATGCACCTGAAATTATTGGTATCGCCAAAACTAACGCAACGGTAATAGTCAAAAGCCGTGATCGAATCGTATTAGAAACTACCGTTCCTGCTGGACCATTTCAGATTCAAACTTTAGACAGCTCTATCCGTGGGACACTTGATGTCACTGTACGCGAAGAAAATGGCGAAGAGCAAAGATTTAGTATTACGACAGCAGCGCTGCCATATCTAACACGCCCTGGGCAAATTCGTTATAAGTCTGCTGTGGGTAAGCCACGCTATGACGGCCGCAGTTTAGAAGGCGACCTAACGACATCAGGCGAGCTTTCTTATGGCTTAAATAACATTTGGTCCGTCTACGGTGGGTCAATTTTATCAAAAAATTACCAAGCACTTTCCGCTGGTTTTGGTCGTGATTTATTCACCTTTGGAAGTTTGTCATTCGATGTAACGCAGTCTCACGCAAAATTGCCAGAGAAGACCTTAACAGGGCGTAGTTATCGCTTAAGTTACTCGAAATCATTTGATGAAGCGAGAACCGACATTACATTTGCAGGTTACCGCTTTTCCGATAAAACATATCGTTCATTACAGCAAACCTTAGATGAACGCCGTAGTGGTGTTGAAACCCAAGCTCAAAAAGAAAGCTATCAAGTTAATATTAATAAATATTTTGATGCCTTTTCTTTAGGTGGAAACTACCAATACAACACCTATTGGAATAGCCAAACGGAGGAACAATATGGCGCTTATTTAAATACCGCCTTAAATTTGCCATCACTCGGC
This sequence comes from Providencia sp. PROV205, assembly GCF_028479505.1. Taxonomy (NCBI): domain Bacteria; kingdom Pseudomonadati; phylum Pseudomonadota; class Gammaproteobacteria; order Enterobacterales; family Morganellaceae; genus Providencia; species Providencia sp. PROV205. Next base: position 24,864 of record NZ_JAMPNU010000014.1, read on the forward strand.
TTAAAAAACATCAACCTAACCACATCGATAACACGCTCTCAACGTGCTGGATATCGTGATGACGCCATTAATTTATATGTTTCTATCCCGCTAACTATTGGTAGTAGCTTAAGTTTCTCGGAAGGCTATTCCAGAAACCAAAGCGGAAAACGCTCTTCAAGCCACAACGTAGGCTACAGCAACTATAGCGACCAACGGAGCTACAACCTAAATGTGGGCTATCAAGCGGGACAGATGCAAGACTCTCAAACCAGCTTTAGTGGGTATTTAACTCAGAACCTACCATCTGCATCAATATCAGCCAATGCGAGTTATGTACCAAGCCAATATCACAGCGTTGGCGGGTCGATTAATGGAGGGATTACCTTAATAAAACAAGGTATTGCCATGCACCAAGCGGCTTATGGAGGGACGCGTTTAGTTATCGAGACCCCTGGCGCTAAAAACGTACCGCTCAATGAGGGCGTTCACCAGACTAATCACTTTGGTCTTGCTGTATTGCCTAACATCAGCAGCTACCGAAAAACCACTGCATCCATTAATACCAGTAAGTTACCTGACAATATTGAAGCCCTCGATACCATGACGGATGCCACCTTGACTCGTGGGGCTATTGGTCATCGCCGACTCAATGTGATTCAAGGGGAAAAAACCTTTGCCCGTTTGAAACTGGCAGATGGTAGCTTCCCGCCATTTGGTGCCAGTGTGCGAAATAAAAATAATATTGAACTGGGCATTGTCGGCGAGCAAGGCATTGCATGGATTGTCGGGGTAATGCCAACAGAATTCCTTGATATTTACTGGGCGAACAAACTGCAGTGTCGTACTCAGCTTCCTGAGGTTATTCGCACCCAAGATATCTATCCAACTTTAACTTGTCGTTAATAAGAGAAAAAAATGAAATTGAATTTACCTTTTTTGATCCGCACTAGCACATTTATTAGCTTAATCAGCACGGCTGTGACAGCACATTCTGCAGTCACATTGGATCGCACTCGCATTATTTTTGATGGTAGCCAGCAGTCAATTAACATCACTATTCGTAATGATAATCCTGAACTTCCTTATTTAGCCCAATCATGGTTAGAGGATGATGCCGAAAAGAAACTGGAAGCGGGCCCTGTGATTGCAACACCACCAATTCAACGAATGGAACCTAAATCAAGTAGTTTGGTTCGCTTAAGTACAGCCCCAGATATAGCTAAACTACCTCAAGATAGAGAAACATTATTCTATTATAACCTGCGTGAAATCCCGCCAAAGTCAACAGAGGCTGGGGTGTTGCAAATTGCGCTGCAAAGCCGTGTAAAACTGTTTTACCGCCCAGAGTCCATTGTGGCTGAAAGTAAAAAAGAATGGACAAGACAGCTCACACTAACCCCGACAGCAAGTGGTTATCAACTGAACAACCCCACGCCGTTTTACCTCACGGTTATTGGCCTTGGTAATAGCCAAAAGCAAGCTGAGCAAAGTGATTTTGAGGCAGTCATGATCCCACCAAAATCAACGCATAGCTTTAAATCAGCAAAGTTCTCGACACCTTATTTAACATATATCAATGACTATGGTGGAAAGCCTTCGCTGGCGTTTAAATGCCAAGCATCACAGTGCAGTGTGACGGAATAGCAAATAGGGAGCTTATTATGAAATTACACCACTTGGGGCTATGGATGCTTGCAATGCCAATATTTGTTGGGCAAGCCCAATCACAAACAACAGGCACCGTGTTTGTACATGCCCGTTTAGTGGCTCCACTTTGCCAGCCTAAAGTCACAGTGCAACGTGGTGTAAGCCATATTAATACACCTATTTACCAATTTAATATCAGTTTTGCACATTGCCTTAATGCAAAGCGATACAAACGCTTACCATTTTCCATCACGCTAGGGCAAACCATGTTGTCGTCATCAAGGTCTTTAATAAAAGACTCGCTTATTTTATCTGTACCAGAAAATAACTCAGCGCGTCGCTTGGAGCTAAATTATGACTAAGTATTTATTATCGATTTTAGTTTTCAGTAGCTTACTGTTAGTTTCTAACTTGGGCTTCGCTAATAGCTTAGTCGTTTATTTTGAAGGAACTTTAATTCCTTTAGGCTGCCAATTGTCTGATGATGATACCAAAAAGAAAGTCTACCTTTCCGGTTTGCGTTTCTCTGAGCTTGAAAATCAAGGGCGTTCTGCTATTCAACCCTTTAAATTAGATCTCATTGATTGTTCGTCATTCGCTTTAAATAAAACCATCAAAATCACCTTTAATGCGAAAAATACTGAAACTCATAGCGGTATTACTTATTTAAAAACAACCGGTGAATCCAACGTGTTATTGGTACTAACCGATGGCAATAATGGACAACCATTGGAGTTTAATAAACTGCTAGATTTCAGCAAAATTACTGAATCAGGAAAAGGTTCGATTAATACATTGTCATTCGGTGTATATGCACAAAAACCATTTAATCAACCACTAAAAACTGGCAGCTTTTCCACATTAATCACTTTTAATGTGGATTACCAATAAGGAGAATAAAAGTGAGCATAATGCGAATATTAGTATTGTTCTCATTTTGGGTTTCAACAACTATGCAGGCCGATATTCTAATTAGCTTAGAAGCTACGTTAGTTCGCCCTGCCTGTGTTATCACCAATGAAAATGGGGATAAAGAACTTTATATAAATTTTCCCAATGTGGCTATTGAGCGTTTAACCGAAGAGAAAGCCACTTTTGGTATATTGATTAAACAATGTGATTTAAGAAAAAATTTGCAGATATACCTGTCACCCAAAGAAGGTTCTACTCTGAATATCAATAATGAAACTGTACTGTCTACGACGACAAAAGGCCTAGGTATTCGAATTTCAGAAGAAAATAAAAGTAGTGCAATTGATCTTCTTAAATGGCAACAAATCTACCCCAAAATTGTTGGTGACACTGCTCGTATCACATTGCAGTCACAGTTAGCAACAGACCAAAATCCACAAAGTCTTGAAGCTGGTCCATTTAGTGCTGCTCTATCCGTAATGATTGATTATCTTTAATATTAGGTAACTATAATGAAAAAAATAATTCATTTTTTATTAATGGCCGGTTTATTGCCATTATTTCTATTTAGCCAATTATCCTATGGGCTGACACGTTATGCCCCTAGCGGGGGGACTTATACTATGAATTTAGTATCAGTTAACGCTCAATTATCTTATACGCCAATAATAGGTAGCGATGGGGATAAATATTATTCAATTGCTCCACCAAACAGAGAAGGGATAGAAATTAATCAGCATACATCTCAACCATCAGGTCTCGTTTATTGTATGGTTAACTATCTATCTGGATATTATCATCCAGGATTACTTCCTAATGAAGCTTATCATCGAGTTTTTGCTTATAAACCTGATGCAGGTATTACAATAAAAGGGCTCAATGCATATAAGATCAACTCAAATACTTATTTTACCTTATATTCCAATAATAAAATCACTCAAGGATGGCAAAGAATTTTTGCTCCCGGATGTTCTAATGCTGAATTAGGTCCATTAGATGCCTCTCATTTTGTTATTCACTTCCCCTTTGAGGTACGTATCTACGTAAAAAACATCCCTGTAGATGGAAAAATTGTTATTCCTAAGTCTATGCTTGCAGGTTATACCCGTATATTTAGCGATTCAGGAGCACCAAATATCAATGTACCATCAGATAAAGCCAGTATAATACTAGACTTAACCTCATCAGTAGTGAGTTACCCCTCAAATTGTAGCTCTAATATCAGTAATTTAAATATCAATCATCAGACACTGAATGCTTATGAATTTAATAGCTTAGAAACACGCACTGTAAGCTATAAATGTTACCTAGATAGATCAGTAAGAGTGAAATTTGCTTTAGACTACGTCACTGATAGTGATCCACAGAAACGAGTTCCTTTAAAGTCTGGCAAAAATACCATTTACTCTGACCTCACCTTATATGATGCAGACACCAATCAACGTGGAAAAACTTTTGAGACAACAATTGATAAAGTAAAAAATATTCAAGTGGAAAGTCATATTTCTGGTTTTGATATGACCCCTGGTAAATATACGGGGAACGCTTGGATTATTGCGACATTTTTATAGTTCACTCAAAAAAACAAACCAATATGATTACGTTTTCTCGTGCTATATTTCTTGCTATATTTATTGTTTGGCATCTTGCTAGTCTTATTTATATCGATAGCCTAGGAAGCCTAAGACAATCATTACCACAAAACATTATTAGTTGGTTATCTATTTCCTTGACAATATCTATTATTGCATTTACTGTTTTCTATCGAAAAATTAAAATAATCATTACATTACCTGCTATTTGCTACTGTTTTTCCTTAGCCATTCTAATGATGGGGTTAATATCTCATCAGGGAGAAAATAATAGTATTGATTTTTGGTATTGGTCAGGCTGTACTATTGGTGTTTTATTATATATAGCAGGGCTGCAGGTAAGAAAAAAATGGTATATACAGTCATTTTGTATCTACTGCTATATTATGATCAGTGTGATTCAAGTATTTCTTACTGCGTATCAATATATATTTGAAGCAGATATTTTTTATCTTGCCTCTGGCATGAGGTCAAATGGATTATCACAACAAGTTAATATATTATCAGTTAACATGGCGGCTGCATGCTTATTATCTCTAATGACTCTTATATTATCACAATTTTCGTTGTTATCTGAACGCTATGAAAAAATCAGGGTTGTATTACTAGGAACTTGTATTTTATTTTTCACATTAACTTTAGTCGTTCTGCAGTCTGTTATTGCTTGGCTAAGTTTTACTGTTTGTACATTTATTTTTATTTGCCTTTTTTACAAGAAAAACCCTCTACGTGTTAGTTCTAGTTATTTTATTATTGCTGTAGCAATTTTTATTGGAATTTATCTAATAAGGCTATGCCCTCAATACATTGCAACTGACATTATGAATCAATTCCATTTAAAACAAATGTTGCGTTTTTCTATTACTTTATTCTTAGAGAATCCTTATGATGCATGGGAGCAGCCTTTTTTATTTGAAAATAGTTATGAAAGAACAGCAATTCCTTTTTTCAGCCCTAAAATGTATATTGTTCCTCATCCACATAATGAAATATTACTCTGGCTGATGACTGGAAGACTCACTAATTTGATATTTTTATCTTTATTATTAACCGGAGGTATCTATGTCGTATTTCAATCTTTTATAAAATATAAAATTAACGGAAATGGTTACCCATTGGCAATCATTCTATCAATAACCCCTATTATTATACATAATCATGTTGAATACCCTTTTTTACTTTCTGTATTACACTGGGGGATCGTCATATTATTTCTATCATTCTCAGATGCCGCTTTCGCATTAGAAAAACAATCCCTACTTTATATTAACAAGCAACTATCTTATTTATTTAGCTTTATTATATTTATTATTGGATTGGGCGTATTTATTATTGGGTTATTTCTATTTAATGGAGAAAAATCTTTTTATGCACTGGGTAGTTATGATAACGAAAGCATAGAAATTCGAGTATCGAGTTCAATTAGCTTAGAGAAAAATAACGTATAAGAAAACATAAATAAACCTTATTTTCACTCAAGTAGTGTTGTATTAATCAGGACAGTATTATGAGAATATATCAAACTGAAATTTCAAACAACTATATAGGACTACAACTTCGTAAACGCCGCTTACAAATGGGCTGGACCGCACATACTTTAGGCAAAAAATCAGGCCTAAGCCAACAGCAAATTTCCCGTTATGAACGCGGTACGCAGAATTTTACCATTCATCGACTATGTATATTTGCTAATGTACTGCAGTGTGACCTAGATTATTTTCTTGAACAAAATATCTATGAGAACCTTTCTCTTGTCGATATAAATCTTTAAGCACTGTTTAAACAGTAAAATCTGATTTTGTTATAAAATAAGATCAGATTTTCTTTATTCTAACCTCAATTTCATTCTTTTCTGATTGCATAAGCTGCATGGCTTTTATACATTTAACTCAAATCACTTATCTCGGGTTAAAACGCATCAATATGACTATCACACTTATCGTTGTATTTGTTTTACTATTATTGGCCATAGGCTGGGGGATCTCTATTTATAACCGCCTGATCAACGCTCGTAATCAAGTCAGCAATCAATTTGCCAATATTGATGTTATTTTAAAACAACGTGCAGACCAAATCCCGCAACTTGTTACCATCACAGAAAAAGCGATGGAACATGAAAAAACATTATTTACTTCATTAAGTGATGCACGCCAACGCTACTTTAATGCCCAAAATATGCATGAAAAAATTGCGGCATCAAATGAAATGAACCGTGCACTCAGCAGTCTTGTTGCCATTGCAGAAAACTACCCGACTCTCATTTCTGGTGAGCAATTCACGCAGTTACAAATTGCCTTAAGTGAGGTTGAAAATAAAATCGCGCAGCGACGTGAAGGCTTTAATGATGCAACAACAGAATACAATACCGCAATACAAATGTTTCCAGATAGCCTGATTGCGAATGCCTTTCGTTTTACAGCACTGCCATTACTTGATATTTCTGAAGATGAAAAAAAATATCACGGCGTCCAGTTTAAATAATGTCAGCGTAAAGGTATCAATGCGTGAATATGTATTTTTTACTTGGTGCAGCCATTGGCGCTTTAATTTTATTTATTGATAATAAATTTTCGATGAATAAAAAAGTAAACTGGGGAATTATTCCTTTTATCAGTGTTGCTTGTGGAATGTGGTACTCACTCTCTCCTTCTATAGGCGACTATGGCAGTATCATTTATTACGTCATTGTACTCGTCATCACCTTTTTTATTACCCGCAATGTCGTCAGAGCTAGCAAAGCTGGCTATCAACGTTATCAACGCTTACAAAATGAAGGCTCATCAAAGTTTAGTGCGTTTCTTAAAGTCCTTGTGGGAATGCTACTAGCAACTTGCCTATTTGCTGGATTCTTTATCGACATGCGGGTATTTTTTATCGCATTTGTCTTAGCCTTCGTATTTAAAGCGATTGAAAATACACCAACCAAGCGCTTCTTAAAATTTCAGAAAAACTTAGCCACTTCAAAGATACGCTCAATGGCGATGGGGCTTGTGGAAATTGAAGGAAAAATTACTGCCGGGACAGTTATAAAAAGCCAGCTAGGCAATAAATCCTGCTATGGCTCCTTTTATTTTGAATATTCCATATCAAAAGATAAAGATGGTAAAAAGAGTTATACCTTACAAAATAGCAAATACAACATGCACAGCTTTACCCTAACGGATGATACGGGCTCTGTTAAAGTAGAATGTGACCCTGATTATTTTATTTACCCTGGCTTAGAACCGCATATGGATATTGAAAGCGGTAATCGCCGTTACAAAGAATATTTACTTGAACCAAACAGCAGCTATTTATTAATTGGCACTGCAGATGCCAATGAAAAAGGGGAGCCCGTTATTATACGTAAGGCACCTCATATGTTATTAGGCGTCTCACCTTCTAACTATGTCGTCCGTTGGAACAAAACGGGTCCATTGCGTCGAAATTTAGCTATTACCGCCATGATTGCACTTTTTCTGATTGGTGTGATTTTGGTTACCCCGATGGATTACAAAAATGGGCAGCTCAATATGTATTTCGACCAGATTGCATTATTTGGTGATGACTAACATGGAAAAGCTTATTTTTTTCATCATTATCGCTGTTATTGGCTATGTTTTTATACGCTATTTTATTAATATTTATAATAATATTGTATTCTTGAATAATAATTGCCATAAGGCATTCGCGAATATTGATGTGTTATTAAAGAAGCAAGTTGAATTAGTTCCTGTATTAACCCAAGTTGCAGATAAAGCGATGGCACATGAAAAGCAGCTATTTAGTGAATTAATGGCAAGCCGCCAGCGCTATTTATCGAGCACCGCGATTGAAACCAAAGTCGATACCGCAAACCAGTACCCATCAAAAATAAAGCCACTGATTGCTGTCGCTGAAAAATATCCAACACTAATCAGTAAAGCGGTGTTAATGGAATTACAAACCCAAGTAAAACATATTGAAGACCAAATTGCAGACCGACGTGAGTTTTTCAACCAAACCGTCACACTCTACAATACGGATATTCATGTTTTCCCCAATCTTATTTTTGCCCGGTTATTTGGTTTTAAAAATATCCCCCTGCTATTTAGCCAACAGGAGCGTTCATCATGGTAAGTATCCCTTTCTCTTGGTTTGGTTTCACGGATTGGCTCATTGAACAAGAGGCAGGGCTTATCATTATGTTTGCGACATTTGGTACGCTACTGTTAACTTTTGTCGTGCTTACCATCCTCAATATATTCGGGTTAAAAAAGTACTCGCTCTATATTGCTGGCGCGTTATTGTGCTCCATTTTCATAAGCATGATGGTCATGATCCCACTGCTACTACTTTTCAGTATTGAAAACTCAATTAAGTTGCAACTTGTTTGGGTAGTGATTGTTGCCAGTTGCTTAATTTCATTTTTAAGCAACCGACATTATTTAGATATCTACTTCAATTCCATTAAAAAGAAAGCGGATAAAGAAGTCAAAAAACAAAATAAGAAACGTAAAAAATAGCACTTACTCTATTTATATTAAACTTGCTCTGCTTCTAATCTTTGCACATAACGGTAATGTGAAAATGTCACTAGCAACGCTATAAAAGCAATTAATACTCCTAATATAAACCCACCTGAATAGCCTACCGCTGCCGTTAAACCAACAAGCATCATTGAACTGACTAACTCCCCAATGTCCCGTGTGCTTTGTACCGCGGTCATGTCAGTACCCGCTTGCTGATAACGTGATGCAAATTGCATCCCTGCTGTCATTATCGCGACCGAGGTGATCCCCGCAGATAATGAACCAAATGTAATACACAGTGCAACTAAGCTCATTGACACGCCACTGAAAGATTGTAGCAACCACAATAGTGAAGAGAGTAAAGCAAATAACAGACCAAATGAGAAAGCGCGCCACACACCGATTTTACCGATTAACCACGCCCCACCGCCACAACCTAGTACTAATGTGACCATTCCACCAGCCATGCCCATTTTACCAATTTGCGCTAATGACCAACCTGCATCATTTAAGAATAATTTGGCTAAACCAAAACCGGAAACAGCCGTCACCGCAGAAAGCAAAGTTAATAACAGTAAACGCGGAGCACCACGGCGTTTAACCGTTTTTAATAGACTCGCTTTCTCGTTCATTTCCTGTGTGATTGATGGTGTTTTTAATGGACAGAGACTAATAAACACTAAACTGAGTAACGGTACACAAGCTAAAACCCCCAAGGCAAGGTGCTGGCCTAAACTTTCACTCATGATCATCAAACCTGCGCCACCAACAAAAAAGCCCGCCATCACCCCAGCTATCTGCACCGCATTAATCTTTGATAACATTGTGCCACTGACCTGCTCCGCAGCCATACCATCTGTTGCAATATCTTGGGTGGCACTGGCAAGTGAAGCGACAAACAACAAAACAATGCAGGGTAAAGCATTCGCAACTGACAGCCCGATGGTACTTAACGCAAACATCGTTACCGTCACAATGATTTGCATTGGAATAATCCAGCTTTTACGACGGCCTAAATGTTTCCCCCAATGGTTATCAACAAACGAAGCCCATAAAAACTTTACCACCCACGGCAAGCCGACTAATGGCAAAAAAGCCAATGCTTTCAGTTCCCCACCATCATGGCGTAAAAAAGTAGGCAACGCATCCATTGCGATCCCCATCGGTATCCCTTGTGCAAGATAAAGTAGCCCCAACGTCACTACTAACTGTTTATTCTGTAATAGATCTTTCATACCCACTCCGTGCACGTTTTGCTGTGCATGACAATTTTCGACAACCGAATAAAATAAGTAACAGCCCTATTCCGCCACATAGCAAAACAAGATTGATACGAGAAAAAGGCAACGAGCCAAACAAATAAGAGGCAATAAATGCGAGTAGCAACAAAATGGCAGAGAGAAAAAGGGATATCATCAAGCTAAACTGGGCATTTTTACAGAGTAAACTCGCGATACATGCTATCCCCCAAACCATAAAAAAGTGTATTGGCAGCAAAGCAGTGAACCATGGCATTACGGCTAGCAGCACACATGCGGACAACAGCAACCCACCGCAACAGCCCACGATGAACCTTGCGGCTAGGCTATGCATTCTTTTCCAACACCACATGGCGAGGCCAACAGAAACCAATATCAACCCACTCAACCCTGCGATAAAATGCAGGTAACTCAATGTATTACTTACTTTAGGCAGCCATTGATATTGCCCATAATGCAAGGGTTGGATGGCAATAAAAGCACGTGTCCAAAAGCCTTGCTGTGCAGAATCTCGCACTGCAACTAACTGGCGTTTTTTACTATCAAATTGATATTGTTCGAAATTAGAAGTGGATAACTGCCCATCACGCACTCCGCCAATCACCCACGTATCACCTTGTTTGAACAAGGTTTGAGGTATAAAGCTAGGGAGCGTTTGCTGTAATGCGCTGACTGCCGCAGTAATCGAGCTTTCAGCCACAGAAACGGGTGTTTTTAGTGGCTCAAACTCCCCCATCAAGGTTTTCATGATAATGTGTGGATTATCCGGTGCCGCCCTTTCCCCAAGGGAGACGGTTCCGAGCGCACCTAACCCCGATAATGCGCCGGTAAACGCAAATAAAACCAGCCACGGATAACACCATAAGCCAAGCCAGCTATGTAAATCGTGAAGCAATACTTTTAAGTGTGTGGTGCGTGGCAAGTGCAACATTGTGGCTATTCTGCGACGTTGTATCACTAGCCCTGTGATTAATAAGACAACTAATGCAAAACCAAATAAACTGATAAAAATACGTCCAGGAAAACCCATAAATAAGTTTTTATGTAATGTCACTAGCCACATTGTCGGGCTATCTAATACAACCAATTCACCGTTAATCGCGCTATAGCTGAGTTCGCATTTCCCCATGCTTTGGCAAAAAGTAATCACTGGGTTGTGCTGTTCTGGCAATTGGATCATGGTTGCACTTGGTTGCAACGCAAGGAGCTGTTCGAGTGGTAATAACTTACCTGAAAGTGGCACATTGTTACCCCACAACCTCAATGCATCACTGCCTAAGCTCCAGCACCCGGTGAAAAAGATCACAAACAGAAAAACACCAAATAGCGCCCCCGCACTGCGATGTAATTGGTTTAAACGACGAGTGAGGGAAAGAGGCTGTTTATGCTTCATATCCACCCACCTATCATTAAAAATAGCGGCAATGGCCACCAACTATAGCTGCGTACTAATATTTGCCGCCAATTTGATGCACTGAGGTTATAAACCAATAATCCCATTGAGGTGATAACACTTAGAAATATCGCACCATATAAGCGTTCGAGCGGATCTGTTGATGGATAAAAACGTGCTATCAACATCGATAGCACGATCCCACTGAACAAGGTGCCAATAACTGCTAGGCAACTCACTAATTTCATTAGAAATCAGCCTTCAATGTAAACATCACATTACGTGGGTCACCATAGCGGTTATTCCATTGAGGAGAGAACAACCCTGAGTAATAACGACGGTCAAATAAGTTATTCACGTTAACCGCTGCCGTCCATGTTTCATCGATTTGATAACCTAAACGAGCATTGAAAATGGCATAACCGCCTTGGCGTAAAGTCACATTGCCGTTACTTGTACTGTATGCACTCTGGGCTTGCATGCCACCGCCCAAACTCCATTTTCGCTCATCCCAAGGTAAGTCATAGTTAGACCAGACGCGCAACATATGTCGCGGAGTTAAGGTGTTGTAAGACTCACCTTCGCGCTGGCTGTCATCACGGTATTTCGTATCCGTATAGGTATAACCCACAGAGACATCCCAAAATGGGGTCAGATAACCAATGCCTTCAAGTTCAAAGCCTTGGCTACGGACTTTACCACCACTAATGAAATAGTTATTAAAGCCCCCCGTTGGGTGCGCAGGGTCAATTTGTGGATTATTTTTGATATCGATTTGGTAAATAGCACCGGATAAGTTTAATCCGCCATTGAATAGCGCACCTTTGACACCCGTTTCAAGAGTTTGCCCTTCAACAGGCTTGAGCATTTTTCCGCTCCACGTTTTTCCTGTTTGCGGCTGATAGACCGTTGAATAGCTGCTATACCATGACCATTGGGGGGTAAAATCCCAAATTACGCCACCATAGGGGGTAAGACGGCCATTTTCCGTGAAGTTTGCTGTTGGCGTTTTGACATCCCACCAGCTATCGCGTACACCTGCAATAACCGTGACAGGTTCGATCACTTTGATGCGCCCCATCCCATATAAGCCTTTTTGCGTTGTTTTGGTTGGCCCAGCTGAACTATAAGCGCCAATACTCGGTTTTGGCACGCTGTGAGGGTTCCAACGATACACATTCACAGGCACATTTAAGGCGGGGTCTAAATCTGCGCTATATTGTTTTTCACTGGCATGTGAGTAACTTGCACCGACAACCACATCATGGGTTAACCCCCACGCGTCCACTTTGCCGTTTAAACTGGTATCTAAGCTGGTTTGTTCGTTACGAAATTTATAGGCGCCCCCCATCAGCATCGCACCATCACCCGTAACTGGGTCGATATTTCCCCATGCGCCTGCATACAGTAATCGAGCATTCACATGTTGATATTCTGCGTTAAGCTTATATTGCCAATCATCGTTGATTTTATGTTCAATACCCGCAAATGAGCGGGATGTATCCCACTTGAAGCGATCCCAATCTACATCTAAATAGGTTTTACGCGGTAGATGTAAATCACTGCCATCTTTACCAAAAGGCACCCCTGCCATATTGGTGACAGAATCAATGGTTTGGAATTGCGCGCCCATACGCAGCAAGGTGTCAGGGGTAATATCGATATCGACCGTACCGTACATCAAACGGGTTTGTTGATCAGAAACATCATAAAAATAATCTTTATCTTCCCACGCCATAACAAATCGCCCACGAACAGAGCCAGATCCATTCAGTAGCCCGCCAACATCCACTTCGCCGCGATAACGATCCCAACTTCCCGCACTTAAACTCAACTTGGCCATGTTTTCTTTTGGTGCATGTTTTCGCACCATATTGACAGTTGCCGCTGGGTTTCCCATACCATGCAATAGGCCGTTCGAGCCCCGCAGAATTTCGACCCGCTCGTATACCGCCATATCTTGAGGTGAGCTCGCCATATTCCCTAGTAACGCGGGCACGCCATCAATTTCAAATGAGTCAATCTGGAAACCACGGACATAATAAGCGGTTGTTAACTTCACATAAGGCGCGCTGGTTACCCCTGTTGCACGTTGCATTACATCATCAAGGGTTTGTAGGTTTTGTTTTTCAATTTGCTCTCTATCAATCACGCTAACAGATTGCGCCACTTCTCGCGGCTTAAGGGCAATTTTCCCAAGCGTTGTTACACCGGGTGCAACATAGTCATCATCAACCTCTGAGGATGCTGTCACTTGTATAACATCCTGTTTCGGTTGTACTAACTCTGGGTTTGCTTGTACAGACCAACTCACTGTTGCACACAAAAGGGCACAAGGTGTTAAGCGGAATATTCCGCGTGACTTAATGTTATAAACGGACAGCATTTCCCACCCTAAAAAAGTTAAATGATAATTGTTATCAATTTAGCAATTAATGTGATGGGTTACTTTCGACTGCCGGAATTTGTCTATCGTTATCCGGCACATCGATTGTTATTTTTTGAGTTGATTCGGGGAAATACCAAAGCGCTTGCGAAATGCAACGGAGAAATGAGCGGGGGTATAACCGACTTGGTAAGCTACGGTTGAGATATTTGCATCATTCATACTCAGCAGTTGAAAAGCCGTTTCTAAACGGTACTCCTGCAACCAGCCATAAATACTGTTACCGAATAATTGACGGAAACCTTGTGTAAGTTTACGGGTATTGATCCCTAACCGCTTAGCCAGTTCATCTAAACTGGGCGGAGATTCTATTTCCTGAATCAATATCGTTTTTGCCATATGCAGACTATCAATATCTCGCTGCCGTAATGTGCCCATAACCGCCGAATTCGCACTAGATAACGAATGATGTAAGCATAATGCCGTAATTTCAGACACTTTAGCGCTTAAATATAGCTGGCGTAATGATGAATGGGTTGGGCAAGCAAATAGTTGATGCGTGATTGCTAATATATTGGGAGGAATAACCAACTGTAATAGTTTTGGGGAATTTGGGTGATAACACGTATCTGGCAAACTTAATTGCTGCGCATCCAACCATTCAGGGGAAATATCTATCATGGTGTATTTCATGGTTTGTTGGCCATAAAATTGATTATTCAATAGATAATTTTTCTGGCTGCCCGATAAAATCAAAGAAGGCGAATTCACTTCAACATTTTGTCCCGCACTACTACGGCAGCCCATTGCACCTTGATGGATAGCCACAATTTTTAGCCCAGCGGCTTGCTCTTCTTCAATACCTAAATCACGGTTAATCAGAAACTCACCGCGACGGATCCGAATAAACTCACCAACAGAGTGTTCTTCTCGGGCTGAATGCGCTTGAGTGAATTTATCTTCGATGCGCTGCTGCATAAAGGCTCTTACCTAGACGAATAAATAAACAGTGATAGTGACAAAAAAACACCAAGATAACAATAATTATCATTCGCAATAAATAAAGAGGAGATTAATCAGTTTAAATTGAAGATTTGACTGTAGCTTTTAGGGTTCAAACGCAAATAAAGAATCAATGTTACTAATACAAAGACCACATGCATTGCCCATACCCATGTAAAACTCTGGCTCAATTGCTGTATCCACGCAGCACATAGTGGCCCAAAAGCTGCAATAATGAATCCCCCAGCCTGCATCAATGAAGTCAATGCCCCTGCACTAACCGGGTGAGGTAGGTGGTCTAAAGCGGTAATAATACTTAATGCAAAGCAGCCACCTAGCCCCATGCCTAATAACGCAACCCATAAAAGTGGCGCATCGCTGGCAAACAGCATCAACCCAGAAAAACCAAGAGCTTGGCAACTGAGCGTGACAATCAACCAAAAGCGACGGTCAATATTATGCGATGCAAATACGGGTATCATAAGCGCAGATAACGCCTGAAAAACCGTTAATATGGCAACAAATGAGCCACTTTGTGCAGCACTCATTCCCTGCTCTTGGAAAAAAGGTGCCAGCCAAGTCACCACGGTGCCATATCCTGCATTAATCAGCCCAAAGCCTGCCATCAACAACCATGCTCTCGGCTTGCGTAAGAACACCAATACTGAGACCCGATCTGCTTTTGAGCCCCGCTCCGTGTGTACATTCGCCCAAATAGCCAACAGCGCCAACAAAGCAGGGAAAGCTAGCCACGCTAAGGCACTCTGCCAATGGCCTGTCATTTCCTCAACCAAAGGCGTAAGCTGTGCGCCGATAGCGCCTCCCGCCATCAATGTGGCTGAATATAGCCCGGTCATCATCGCCATTTTTTGGGAGAAATTCGCTTTAATGAGCCCAGGAAAGACCGACTGAATATAAGCCGCGCCCACTCCACATAAAAAAGCGGTTAATAATAAAGCCGCACCATCCGCAACAAAGTAACGAGCGAGTGAACCGACTAGCAGTAACAACATTGCCGTACTGATACCCGCACGTTCGCCTATACGTTGGTTTAACATCGGTACAACCAATGCCCCAACCCCCATCAATAACATGGGTAACAGCGTTAAAAGCGAAATACTTTGATAACTCATCCCTGTCGTTTGAATAATATTGTCGATGACAGGCCCAGGCCCCGTCATAAAGGGTCGTAAGTTCAGCCCGACTAAGACAATGGTCAATATCAATGACAACGAAGATGGTGCTGTTTTACTCATTGAGATTGCCGTTCCCACCACTGTTGGTACAGGGTGCTACGCGTTTCATCATTAGGTTTTAATTGCTCAAACCGTAAACCTGATTGCTGCTCAGGAACGACCCTCAGCGCTTTTGCTATGGCGTCCGTAGAGAGCCCAAAAGGTGCGGCATCATCATTTGAATAGGCGTAGACGACCCGAGAGATCCCCGCCATTCGCATCGCGGCCAAGCACATCGGGCAAGGCTGCCCACTTGCATAAACCACACAGTCATCCAATTTCACACGGCTTAATTTTTGCCCTGCTTGACGCAATGCCATCAGCTCCGCATGGGCGGTTGGGTCATTGAGCTCAAGCATCTGGTTAACGCCACTTGCAACCACTTGCCCATCACGGACAACTATTGCGCCAAAAGGCCGTCCGCCAGCTTGCACGTTCTCCATTGCTAAGTTGATAGCTTGTTGTAAAAATTGCGTATCCGTCATTATTTCGCTCCTGAACGCTCAAGAATTTCGATTAAATTACGGTAACCTTTACTTTTCGCCAGCGTCAACGGTGATATCCCCGAACCATCCGCTAAATTGACATCTGCGCCACCTTTAATTAATTCAGTGACAATTTGTGCGTACTTATCGCTACCATCACCCAAAATAATCGCTTCAATCAGTGCAGTCCAACCCAACCGATTAACGTGATTGACATCAACACCCGCATCAATCAAGGTTTTGACCGTGGCAACATGGCCGCGCTCTGCTGCGGGGATCAACGCAGTTCCCCCGTAGCGATTGGTACTTTTCAAATCAGCACCATGTTGCAGAGTCAATACAAGTATCTCTTGCAAACCACGCGCCCCTGCGTACAAATAAGGGGAGTCTTGCATATTATCCCGTGCATTCACGTCCGCGCCTTGCTCAATCAAAAAACGGGCAACCTCAAGATGGTTTTCATGGGTTGCCGCCATCAACGCAGTACGTTGGCGTGAATCTCGCTGTTCAATGTCCACGCCCTGCTCAACTAAGGACTTAACACTTTGTAAGTTACCTTGTTCAGCCAATGATACCAAAGAGTTAGCTTGTGAATTTGCCATGCCTTTCCCCATAAATATCAATGAAATCATAAGAATGCTAGCTAAGTGAACCAACCATTTTGCACGTAAAAAGAATGTTTTCATGATTAATCTCCCCTATGACTCTTTAATCTACTGAAAAAGTATGCTATTTAAAAATTAAATAACCAAATGATAGGTATTTATAAAATGAATTCGTTGCTCAATCTAGTTTTGTTGAAAACCTTTGTTACTGTCGCTGAGACGGGGAATTTCACCGTAGCTTCACAACATTTAAATTCAACGCAATCAACATTGAGTCAGCAGATCCAACGACTAGAAACTTTAGTCGGCCAGCCTTTATTTATCCGAGGGCACCGCATACTCACCTTAACCGAAACTGGGGAAGTTTTGTTAAGCTATGCAAAAAATATTTTGGCGCTAAATGATACCTTCTTTATGAAAATCACTGGCAATGCCGTCATTCAAACTATTCGGCTCGGCTTTCCTGAAGACCTCGCTTCTGGCCAAGTCACCCCGACACTGGCCGCATTTATGCAAGCTAACCCCAATGTGCGACTAGAAGTTACGAGTGGCCTAAGCCGCCAGCTCCATCAGCGCTACCAACATGGTGAATTAGATTTAATTATTGTGAAACAGAAGAAAGGTGAATTTAAAAGTGATTACCATTGGCCAGAGCCTTTGTGTTGGCTAACGAGCAACCAATATAAACGTTTCAATAATGATTCAGTACCTTTGGTGGTTTTTCCTGAAAACGGCCTTTATCGTAATGACATGTTTAAGTTATTAGACAATGAGCAACGCCCTTGGCACATAACTTATACTTGTTCTAGCCTTGCTGGTATTCAAAGTGCTATCGCAGACGGGTTAGGTATTAGTTTATTACCTTTACGAGCAAAACTTCCTCAACATCGAATTTTAACAGAAGAAGAAGGTTTCCCTACTGCTCAAGAAATGGAAATTGCGATGCATTTCCAAACAAATACTTCGGATACGGTGACTCAACTCGCCGAGAAACTGGCACAACAATTGGGGGCACGCGAGTGATGAATAAACTGATTGAATTAGAAAAAAAATTACATAACAGTACTAACCGACAGAATAGCAATTTTCTTCGCGAGATATTACATGAGGATTTTTTTGAATTTGGTCGTTCTGGCTTTTCAACCGATAAACTCGATACCTTAGCGTCATTGGCTAGTGAAACAACTAAAACGATTTACGCCGAAAATTTCTACTGCTCGCAATTGAGTGATAATACGGTGTTGATGACTTATATCAGTTTTGAACAGCAAGATGGGGATAAAACCAAGCTAACTAACCGCTCATCTATTTGGCTAAAAAATTCAGCAAACCAATGGCAATTAAGGTTTCATCAAGGGACACCCGCAAATTAACAATAAAGTGGAAATGAATCACCCACTTTATTGTTAGCACAACATTAATTGGCTGCGTTATTTCTTATCAAAATATCCTGCGCGAATGGATGCTCCAATTAAATTCACAACAAAACGCCCTGCAGTCACCCCAGTTAGCTTAGAGGGAATATCTTTTGCGGGTGTAATTTCAACGATATCCATACCAACAACGCGACCTTTTTTCACTAAACCGTGAATTAGGCTACGAGCTTGCAAATAAGTCACCCCACCAGGAGCCGGGCCATCAACTCCAGGCATGATACTCGGGTCAATACCATCCGCATCAATACTAATATAATAGTTCGAATTATCTGGAATGCGGTCTAAAATGGCTTGCATGCCAACCTCGTGTAGTTCATAGGCCGGAATAACATGCGCACCATGGTCTTTAGCCGCTTGGTAATCCCCTGGGCGTCCGCTACCTTGTGCACGTAAACCAATTTGGAAAATTTCACCTATATGCTTCATTTCAGAAGCGCGACGGATCGGGCTTGAAAGGCCGGTATCCACCCCATTAACCTCTTCACGCCAATCTAAATGTGCATCAATATGCACAAGTGTAATCGGCCCTACTTCATCAAATCCCTGCAAAATAGGCGTTGTGATCCCATGGTCGCCCCCTAAAACAATAGGAAGTGCTTTAGCTCTTAATAACTGTCGAATTGCCTCGGCTGCACGCTGATGATGCTCCCCCAAAGGCTTTGATAAATCAGGAATAACATCACCACAGTCAACAAATTTAATATCTTTCCGGCCTTGTAGTAGTGGCCCATCAATATCAAAATCATAATGATCTGGATGCCTAACAATTCGGTCACTCATATCACGTAAATATTGTGGAGCACGAGATTGATCGTTGGTAAATGCATGAGCACTATAAGCTGAACTAAATGGCATCCCTAGTATGGCAATATCCGCTTCAATGTTGGTCAATTCAGTCACTAATTCTGAATATAAAAATGTTTTATGGCCAACATGTGGGGGTGTCGTTAATTTTTTCATACAAACTATTCCTTCTTAGATTTAGTTTTCTTTCTTTTGTTTTTTATTTCTTAGCCACCAAATGTGTTAGCTAAGAATACAAATAGAGGGACACCAACAATATCTGTTAATACCGTTCCAGCGATTGGTATAATAATGAATGCCTTTCGTGAGAATAAACCGTATTTATTACAAATAGCATCCATTACCACTAAGCCATTTGGTGTTGCACCTAAACCATGCCCAATAAAACCAGCTGACATAACAGCGGCATCATAGTTTTTACCTAATGCACGGTAAACAACAAATATAGCCACTAATATTGTTGTAATGACTTGTGATATTAATATGATAGTTAGAGGTAACGCTAACTCATATAATTCCCAAAGTTTTAGCTTCATCATTGCCATCACTAAAAACATTTCTAGTGATAGAGTGGAAATTAATACAACTGTATTGCGAGATATTTTAATCATCGGTTTTCTTTCATTAATTGAATGAAATATAACGCCGATAAACAAACTAAAAATATGGCCAGGAATAGTAAACCCTGTTACTGTGCTTATCCATTTTGCTGTCGGCATTCCGATAGCGAGTACGCTTAAAATAACTGCACCTGTAATAATACATTGTTGAGCTGTAATTTTATCCTCAGTATCGTTACTTTCCGCTAAATTTTCTAAATCAACATGGTCAGTTTCAATCTTTAATTTATTTCTTTGGATTAACCAGTTCCCAACAGGCCCACCTAGAATTGACCCTGCAATCAAACCAAAGGTCGAAGCCGCTAACCCAACATTCAGGGCTTGGTTGTGACCAAAGGACTCAATCAGCGGTGCTAAAGATGCCGCCATACCATGACCACCTTGCATCGAGGCTTGGCCTGCCATCATAGCAACTAGTGGCTCAATATCTAAAACATACGATAAACCAATACTGACGCCATTTTGCATAAATGCCAAGCCCCAGCAAATCACCATATAAATCAGTAATATTTTTCCACCACTCACTAATAATTTAACCCCCGTCATTAAACCTATTGTGACGAAAAATATATACATTGATAAATCATATAATGTGTTATCAAAATTAAGCTCTACAATATTAAATTGATAAGCTATCCACATTACAATAGAAAACATAAACCCGCCGATAACCGGACTAGGAATTGAATATTTCATAAAAAATGGAAATTTCTTTATAATTACATTGCTAGCGATTAACAACAAAGCCCCTAATGCTGTAAATGTAATCATATCTAATTTTATTGTTAACAATTCATCTGTGACCATAAATTAGAATCCTTTTGTATTTATATATATTTGGATTAATTATTATTTTGTGGCGCCACTTTGGTAATAATCTATTAACAACTACAACTTTAAGATATACGTATCCGCTAGGAATAAAAGTGATATTTTTGATCCTATGGTTTCATAAAATGAAACCTTTTATATAAATAAAAACAATTTTAACAATTAAAATAAAGCAGTATTAATTATGCTATTTGTATCGCAATAAAAAATAAGATAGATTAGCATTTAGTGATTGATTTCACGTAATAGGTATAAATATGCATAATAAAAAATTAACTGAAAAAGACTTAAAATCATTACGTGTTTTTACTTCCGTTGCAGAAGCTGGTGGCTTTACCATTGCAGAAAAAAAACTAAATATGTCAAAAGCGTCAATAAGCCGCCATATCCGTGAAATTGAAGAAAAACTCGGGGTTCAATTGTGTGAAAGGGGTCCTTCTGGCTTTAAGCTAACTGAGTCAGGCTTATTTGTTATCGAAAAAGCCAATACCGCTTTGAAAGCATTAGATAATATCAAAACTGAAGTTGATGAACGCCATGGGATTTTATCTGGAACATTAGTTATTGGTGTTATTGAACATATATTAACGGATCCACTCTGCCATCTATCAGCCACTATCGCTCAATTTACCCAAGAGGCACCTAATGTTAAATTAGAGCTAAGTATACTCAACCATAATCAATTAAATAAAGCGCTTAGTGATAGAACAATTCAAATCGGTATTCGCGGGCAATATCACGAAAATAGCCGTTTTAATTACCAATTCTTATTTATAGAAAACCATAAGCTTTATGTTTCTGCGAATACGGCCAACAACAAACATAATCTAGCATTGGTTTATCGGCCACACCCATTCACTGAAAGTATTTTAGCATCGGGTGAATTTAACCGAGGCCCCGAAGCCGCTGGCCTTGAGGCCGTAGCCACCTTTATCGCTTCAGGTCACTATGTGGGAATTTTACCGGAAAACTATGCCTCACATATTAATTTCCGCCATTCACTCATAGAAATGAGCGACTCCCCTGTCTTTCATAACCGCATATGTGCAATCACCGAGGCTAGTAAACCGCTAACACAAAGTGAAGCACTGTTTTTAAAACTACTTTCACAATTAAGTAAAGCACCAGTATCTACATGATCAAAAAATCCCCCAGCAAGTCACCTCACTGGGGGATTTTAAAAGTAAAAACTTAACGAATGTTAATTACAGTACATCAACACAGTTCAGTTCTTTAAATGCTTGCTCTAAACGAACAACCATTGACTCTTGTGCTTTACGCAGCCATACACGTGGGTCATAGTATTTTTTGTTAGGTTTATCCGCACCTTCTGGGTTACCTAACTGACCTTGCAGATAGCCTTCGTTCTTTTTGTAGTACTGTAAAATACCATCCCAAGTTGCCCACTGGGTATCAGTATCGATGTTCATTTTGATAACACCGTAGCTCACTGCTTCTTTGATTTCAGCAGCACTTGAGCCAGAACCACCGTGGAATACGAAGTCTAAGCTGTTGTGTGGCAGGTTATATTTTTCTGAAACGTAGTCTTGTGAATTACGCAGAATTTTTGGCGTTAGCTGGACGTTACCTGGTTTATAAACACCGTGAACGTTACCGAAAGAAGCCGCGATAGTGAAACGAGGGCTTACTGCATTCAGTTTTTCGTATGCGTATGCAACGTCTTCTGGTTGAGTGTACAGCTCAGAGCTGTCCATACCCGTGTTATCAACACCGTCTTCTTCGCCACCGGTACAGCCTAATTCGATTTCGAGTGTCATATCGATTTTAGCCATACGCGCTAAATATTTAGCACAGATTTCGATGTTTTCTTCCAGTGATTCTTCAGACAGGTCAATCATGTGAGAAGAGAACAGTGGTTTACCTGTTTTCGCGTAGTGCTTTTCACCCGCATCTAACAGACCGTCGATCCATGGCAGTAATTTCTTCGCACAGTGGTCGGTATGCAGAATAACAGGAACACCGTAGTGCTCAGCCATTTGGTGTACATGATGGGCACCAGAGATAGCACCTAAAATTGCCGCTTGTTGGCCTTCAGCTTTCAGGCCTTTACCTGCGATAAATGCAGCTCCGCCATTAGAAAACTGCACAATAACTGGCGCACGCACTTTAGCAGCCGTTTCAAGTACGGCGTTAATTGAATCCGTACCAACACAGTTCACTGCTGGCAATGCAAAGTTATTTTCTTTAGCAACTGCGAAAACTTTCTGTACATCATCACCAGTAAGAACACCCGGTTTAACAAAATCAAAAATTTTAGACATGTGAAAAGGTCCTGTGGTAAACAGGCAGCCTACGCTGCCTGTTGTGTATGAACAATTAATTACGCTTTAGCACGTTCTTCTAGCATCACAACGGCAGGGAGCTTTTTGCCTTCAACGAACTCAAGGAAAGCACCGCCACCAGTAGAGATATATGAAATTTTGTCAGCAATATCGAATAAATCGATAGCTGCTAGTGTGTCACCACCACCAGCAATAGAGAATGCGTCGCTGTCTGCGATTGCTTTTGCAACGATCTCAGTACCTTTACGGAAGTTAGGGAACTCAAACACGCCTACTGGGCCATTCCAAAGAATGGTTTTGGCATTTTTCAGGATCTCAGCCAAACGCTGTGCAGATTCGTCACCTAAATCCAGAATTTGTTCGTCGTCTTTAATTTCAGTACTTGCTTTCAGAGTTGCAGGTGCAGTTTCGGAGAACTCAGTTGCAACGCGAACATCAGTCGGTACTGGAATTTGGCAGTTTGCCAGTAATTTTTTCGCTTCAGGGATTAAGTCTGCTTCATATAATGAGCGACCAACATTGTTGCCTTCCGCTGCGATAAAGGTATTCGCAATACCGCCACCAACAATTAACTGGTCTGCAATTTTAGATAGAGAATCTAATACAGTCAGTTTAGTTGACACTTTAGAACCACCAACAATCGCAACCATTGGGCGAGCTGGGTTATCTAATGCTTTACCTAATGCTTCTAACTCACCACTCAGTAGTGGGCCAGCACAAGCCACTGGAGAGAATTTAGCAACACCATGTGTAGATGCCTGCGCACGATGAGCCGTACCAAATGCGTCCATGACGTAAACATCACATAATGCCGCATATTGTTTTGACAGCGTTTCGTCGTCTTTTTTCTCGCCTTTATTAAAGCGAACGTTTTCTAGCACAACTAACTCGCCAGCGTTGATTTCAACACCATTCAAGTAGTCTTTCACTAAACGAACTGGGTAATCCATTTTGTCGGCCAGATAGTCAACAACAGGTTGCAGTGAAAACTCTTCGTTGTACTCGCCTTCGGTCGGACGACCAAGGTGAGAAGTGACCATGACTTTAGCGCCTTGTTTCAGAGCAGCTTCAATTGTTGGTAATGAAGCACGGATACGTGCATCAGAAGTAACTTTGCCATCTTTTACAGGAACGTTTAAGTCAGAACGGATGAATACGCGTTTACCCGCTAAGTCTAAATCGGTCATCTTAATTACAGACATGGTGAATCCTCTCGTTGATTCTCTATAAAGTTTCCATCAGCGGCTGTGCAAAGCAATAATGTTATCATGCCCTGCTGTCTGTCAGTCGCCAATTAGTTTAAACCTGTCGCTGCCATTGCTAATGTTGTATCTAGCATCCGGTTAGCAAACCCCCATTCGTTATCACACCAAACTAGGGTTTTAATTAAATGCTTACCACTAACTCGCGTTTGTGTACCATCAATAATAGCACTGTGTGGATCATGATTGAAATCCATCGAGACCAGCGGTAATTCTGTGTAGTCCACTATACCACGAAAATACCCTTGTGCAGCGCCTCGCAGTAGCTGATTGACTTTTTCAACACAGACATCGTCATGTACGGTAACACTCAAATCAATTGCTGTCACATTCGTCGTCGGTACACGAACAGAAATAGCTTCAAAATGGTCTTTAAATTTCGGAAAAATTCGCGTAATTCCTGCTGCTAACTTGGTATCAACAGGAATGATAGACTGACTCGCCGCGCGAGTTCTGCGTAAATCTTTATGATAAGCATCGATAACAGGCTGGTCATTCATTGACGCATGGATCGTCGTCACCGTTCCCGACTCAATCGAAAATGCCTCATCAAGTAATTTAATAATTGGAATAATACAATTGGTGGTACAAGAGGCATTGGAAACAATTTTGTCTTGAGCGGTTAAAGTCTCATGGTTAACCCCATAAACAATCGTCGCATCAAGGTCATCGGTTCCGGGATGAGAAAATAGCACTTTTTTAGCACCTGCGGCTAAATGTTGTAAACCGTCATCCCTTGAGCCGTAGGCCCCACTGCAATCCAACACAACATCAATGCCTAACTCTTTCCAAGGTAATTCATGAATAGCCGGCTGATGAAACAAGCGAATATTGTCATCACCAACTTGCAAAAGTGTACCGTTAAGCCGCACATCCCAAGCAAAACGCCCATGACTGGAATCATACTTCAGCAAATGCGCAATACCTTCAGGTTCAGCCAGTTCATTAATCGCCACCACGACAATCTCTGCCCGACGGCCTGATTCATACAACGCTCTTAAAACACTTCGACCAATGCGGCCAAAGCCGTTTATTGCTACCCTGATTGCCATTCTACACCTTGTATCTGAGCAAAATCACACGGTTGCTAAGGATAACTGACTCACACCAACTCTACTGCTCATTTTAGCTGTCAAACATCAAAAGTGTGCTTCAACCGACATTTTTAAAAAATATTTTCATTCAGTAGCATACAACTGAAACGGTTCAGCTTATCTAAGGTTAGAGTAAGGGATATATTTACAGAACGCAATAGAAAATCGTTAATCGGTGCACAAAAAAACAACGCCTAACTTATCATTAGGCGTTGTTCAGCAAAACATGATTACGAGGGGCATCCGCACATGGATACCCCAAAATGCAATCACTTATTTCAGAAGAGATTTCGCAGCTTCAACTGCTTTTTCTGCAGTGATGCCGAACTCTTTATACAGTTCTTCCGCTGGTGCAGATTCACCAAAGGTATGCATACCGATGATGGCACCGTTTAAGCCAGTGTACTTGAACCAGTAATCTGCAATACCTGCTTCGATAGCAACACGCGCTGTCACATTGGCAGGTAATACTGCTTCACGGTATGCCGCATCTTGTTTATCGAATGCATCAGTAGAAGGCATTGATACAACGCGAACTTTACGGCCTTCCGCTGTCAGTTGGTCAGCTGCTTTAACTGCCAGCTCCACTTCAGAACCTGTCGCAATAAAGATTAATTCAGGCGTACCTGCACAATCTTTCAGGACATAAGCCCCTTTCTCGATATTGGCTAATTGCTCAGCAGTACGAGGTTGTTGCTCTAAATTCTGACGAGAGAAGATTAAAGCGCTTGGGCCATCTTTACGTTCAATAGCATATTTCCATGCCACCGCAGATTCAACTTGGTCACAAGGACGCCATGTGCTGAGATTTGGTGTCACACGCAGGCTCGCCAGTTGCTCAACTGGTTGGTGAGTCGGGCCATCTTCACCCAGACCAATAGAATCGTGGGTATAAACAAAGATGCTACGCACTTTCATCAGTGCAGCCATACGAACCGCATTACGTGCGTATTCAACGAACATCAGGAATGTCGCGCCGTAAGGAATGAAACCACCATGTAACGCGATACCGTTCATGATAGCTGACATACCAAATTCGCGAACACCGTAGTGAATGTAGTTACCCGCTGGGTCAACATTCAGTGCTTTGGAGCCTGACCACATAGTTAAGTTACTTGGCGCCAAGTCTGCAGAACCGCCCATAAATTCAGGTAAAACTTTACCGAACGCTTCTAATGCATTTTGTGATGCTTTACGGCTGGCAATATTCGCTGGGTTTTGCTGCAAGTTTTCAACGAATTGTTTCGCATCTGCGTCAAAACTAGCCGGTAATTCACCATTCATACGACGAGTAAACTCCGCAGCTAATTCAGGGAATTGTGCTGCATAAGCGGCGAATTTTTTATCCCATGCGCTTTCTTTTTCTTTACCTGCGGTGCGAGCATCCCAAGCTTCGTAGATATCTTTAGGAATTTCAAATGGACCGTAGTTCCAACCTAGAGCTTCACGAGTTGCTGCAATTTCAGCATCACCTAAAGGTGCACCATGAACAGATTCAGAACCGGCTTTATTTGGTGAACCAAAACCAATGATCGTTTTACACATAATCAGTGTTGGTTTATCAGCTTGTTTCTTCGCTTCATTGATTGCTGCGTTGATCTGTGATGCATCATGGCCGTCGATATCACGAATAACATGCCAGCCATAAGACTCAAAGCGTGCTGCTGTGTCGTCAGTAAACCAACCTTCAACTTCACCATCAATAGAGATGCCGTTGTCATCATAGAATGCGATCAGTTTATTTAATTTCAGTGTACCCGCTAAAGAACACGCTTCATGCGAGATACCTTCCATCATACAACCATCACCCATGAACACATAAGTGTGGTGGTCTACAACATCATGACCAGGACGGTTGAATTGCGCTGCTAATGTGCGTTCTGCAACCGCAAAGCCCACTGCGTTTGCAATACCTTGACCTAAAGGACCGGTTGTTGTTTCAACGCCTGGAGTATAACCATATTCTGGGTGGCCTGGTGTTTTAGAGTGTAGTTGGCGGAAGTTTTTTAACTCTTCGATAGGTAAGTCATAACCTGCAAGATGCAGCAAGCTATAGATCAACATAGAACCATGGCCATTTGATAGAACAAAACGGTCACGATCTGCCCAGTGTGGGTTTGCTGGGTTATGATTCATATGGTCACGCCACAGTACTTCAGCAATATCAGCCATGCCCATTGGCGCGCCAGGATGCCCTGATTTTGCTTTTTGAACCGCATCCATACTTAGAAAGCGGATAGCATTAGCAAGGGTTTTACGAGTCGTCATCAGTATACTCCAGGTAGGATAAAAACGTACTTAAACCAATTTTTTCAACGCAATACAGATAGTGCTACTTTAATTTCGCTGTAACATGAAAATGTCAATTTACCGATGTATCGCCATATGCTCCTTTCCCTAAGGAACTACAACACATCGCCAACAAACTGAGCATTTCACGAATAGAGCGATTGAAAGTAACCCAATTCTACCTATACCGCAATATTTGCTATGTTCATGGCAGCAGATCGCAAATAAATTGAACTGCCGCAAAGCTGAATCCATTCTATTGCGCAAAATATCCCTTAAGGCTTACATTTTTGCGCAAGTGACTAACCTTATTAAACCTGAGTTCGGTGTCTGGGATCAAGATGATTTATGTATCTAGCACATTTAGCTGCCACATTAGTGATAATTGGCAAAGTTTTAGGCAAAAAAACTCAATATACCCGAGTATTTTTGTTTATGCTGAAATACCCACCACTTCTAATGATCAGAAATAGATAGTGCGTGCACTTCTAACAACCAACGTTTTTACAACAGAAATTCCTATACAGTTCACAGTTCTTATATGTATAGTTTTGAATGAAAGTGACTTTCAAAAGACAACAGTGCAATCTTAATTAGCGGTTAGGTGGATCCGTATATCTAACTTATTAAGTAATAATTAGTGAATCCCTAACTGAAGAATTGCTTTTAGAACAAACGTGTATAGTATTAGGCACTGCAAAACCTATATGCATTTAGTGACCTAATTACAAGGAGAAAGCCTTACCCATTATTATTTCTATAGCACGCTGCATCCACAGATAAAGACATCATAATCGATATTGCTGAAATTAAAATAAGGGACACTAGAGAGCGTAGTAACCTATCGCTGATTCTATTTTCACTGGTAAAAACCTGATGAGGTTATAGAAAATAAATTGGCCTGTAAGGCGAAATCTTAGACCTAAACCCCATGTATCACAATAGGGTCAAGATATGAAAAAGTTGATACTATAGTATCAATCTACTAAACATTGATGTTATATCATATATCTAGTTAACGAAGCGGAATTTTAACATCATACACATTAAACTAGTTAGTTGAGTTATTAATAAATAATAGGGCTAAAAACACATCAAAAATTATAATTTTACTAATATAATTAGTATCCCGCCTTTATTCTAAATTATCCCCCCTTTTAATTGTAATAAATTGTAACTTTCAATGTGGATTCTTTATGCTTCTTAATTAAATATACATTTGTTAACAATTATAATAATTTTACACTTATTTAGTGTATTTTTTTATTAAATCCCCTGATTTCAACACTATTAAGTGTATTTTTAACCAATTAAACTGGTGGGAGTGTATTTTTCAATTAGATAATGCCAAAAAAAACAATATCAATAGAAAAAACCTATTAATAATAACTTTTTAATAGAAATCCAGCCATTTACTCTTTTTTTAATGTATTTATTATAACACTCAATTAAGCAAGCGAGTGAGTTAACGAATATCATATAAATAGATCTATTAATATTAGAGGCTGAAAAAATGAAAGCTAATATAATTAGTAGTCATGTAGGAAATTATTTACGAAAATCACGCAAAGAAAAAAACATGACAGGAAAACAGTTGGCAGAATTAATTAACATTAGCCAACAACAGGTATCTCGCTATGAAACTGGTAGCAGTTCATTATCGCTAGACCAATTAAATGAAATCTTAACCGTTTTAGATAAAAGATGGATTGAAATGATTTACTATATTGATTGTTTCTCTGAAGAAAATAAAAGAAACGATATAATTTTAAGTAAAAAAACAATCCAAATATTAATAAACAGCATGAAAGATATTTAAATATTTCATTTTAAATTCAATAAAACCATATCAATATGTAAAAATTAAATAACTAATTTTACTATTGTTTTCTATCAATATAAAAAGAGAGATTAGTATGTTAAATAAAAAAATGGCTTCTGTATTGTTATCAACAATTATCGCAGCTTCTTTTGCTACAGCTGCAAATGCAGATACACGCACCGCTCAAGCAACAGCAACATGGCAAGCGACTGCAATTAAAGACACGACAAGTATGTTAGTTGTGACTCCATTAAGAAGTTTAACTTTTAATTATGCCGAAGGCCAAAAAAGCTTTAACCAACAAAATGGAGCATTTGATATCGCTATTCAAGGCCAAGCTGGTGCAACAGATTTTAAATTAGCATCAAAAATTATTGCTAATACATTAGCAAGAACAACTGACGATTCTAAATTAACTGTTGGGGTTAAATGGAATGGCGAAGATCTGACTAAAAATAATGATTTAGTATTAATTGATACATCAACCGGTTTAACTTCTGGTTTAGACAATTTAGCGGCTGATGGTATCTATAATGGCTCTGAGCGTGCAGCAGATCGCGGTGAATTCACCTTTGTTATTGCTGGCGCTGAAGCTGATGGTGCAGCGACTGACTTTAAAGCACTGACTGATGGTACATGGGATGGTGATGTGAAAGTTCAATTTACTGCAACTTGGGACGGTGATTTCACACCAGCTCCTTAATTCAATATCTCCTTATTAGATAATTAAATATTACGATAAAGATACTATAGGGAAATAATATCTTTATCGTCATTCATTTTTGAAATTTACGATTATGAAAAAGATAACATTAGCATTAATTTTATTATCATGGTTACCATTAAAAAACAGTTTTGCTGTCAACGTGGGAAACATTACTGAAATAATATCATCGAATGAAGACACCTTCTCTAAAGAAATTGAAAATACAGTAGATACCGCAAGATTGGTAAATTTAACGATAGAAAAAATAGATTCACCACTTGATACTGGAAAAGTAATTCCAGTTAATGACCCTAATGAAATATTATCAACGCCCGCCAACTTAATTCTCCCAGGGAATGCAAAAGATATATTTAAGATAATTTATCAAGGCCCAAAAGATAATAAAGAACGTTACTATAGATTAAATTGGAAAGATGATCCTATTGGCGAGAGTGGTGTTACACAAAGTGCAAAATCGGCATCAGCAACAACATCAGCAACAATTAGTACAATTCTCGTAGTCGCACCAAGAATTGAAAAATTTAATTATAAATACACTAGTTCTCAAGTTTCGAATACTGGGAACAGCACCTTCCGTGTAGTGGCTTCAGGCCCTTGTTTAGCAGAAAAACAAAAACACGGAGTGGATGGTATTTGCCGCGAGCGTTATTACCTCATGCCAAATTTAGCCGTCAAATTACAATTTGTCGATGTCACAAATAAAAAATCAAGCGTAGGTATTTGGCACAAAGGAGAGTTCATTGTTGTCAAATAATTAAGAATGGACTTAAATTATGCGTAAAAGTTCTATTGCTTTATCAATATTAAGTATTATTTTTTCGAATACGATTAATGCCAATGAAATGAAAAGCGTTAAGATCGGTGGATATATTATTCCTCCTGCATTTGTTAGTGCATTGGAAGAAGGAATGTCTGTACCTGTTTTTTTACGACTAAATGATGATACGGTAACCAATCAGAGCGAAAGCAAAATTGCAGATGCAGTTATTGTAGTCGATCATGGTAATATTAAATTATCAAGTATTCATCTCATTGAAAATGAGCACGGTGCGAAACTAAATAATTTACTAATCGATAAACTTGAAGAAAAAAAGGATGCCATTTTTAATGAAAGTAATGGCATTGTTATTGATAATAATGCAACCCTTCAATTAAATATTTCTTCATTTAATTTATCATTAGATGTTGATAAAGCTGCTTTTTCGCCAAAAGAACATGCGCGGCAATCTGTACTAGGAAATTCTTCAGTTAATTCATTTTCAGCAGTAGCTAACTATGATTTAGGGGTATTTCAGAGCCGTGTTAAAGATTCAAAAGATACATCCAGTAGCTATTTCAATTTAGATACATTATTCGCAGCTGCGGAACATCACTTTAATGTAAATGCATCAGCATATAGCATTGGAAAATCTAATTCTAATGTTGAATTGTATCGTGCAATGTATGAGCGTGACTTCAACGGATTCCGTTTTGCTCTTGGGCTAATGAGTACGTGGAATTTGCAATCTATTGCCAGCTTAACTGCCCTTAGCAGCAGTAAAATTTATGCGGCATCAATAGGGAACAACTCCTCAAGTATGGTGACAAATAAGCAGCAATCACTCACGCCGATTTATGCTTTTTTAAATAGTCCTGGTGAAGTACGTATTTATCGACAAGGTAAATTATTAAATATTCAAAATTTTCCCATGGGTAATTTTGAAATTGATACAAGTATACTGCCCTATGGCATTTACGACGTCACTATTGAGACGGTTATCGATGGCAAAATTGTCACAACACAGCACCAAACAATTAATAAATCCTTCGGTGCGATAACAGGCGGTTTTGATAAACTCAATTGGGAAGTTTATGGTGGTTATATTGACTTTGATAAGCGTCATTATGTAAGAGATGAAGGCTCAACGAGTCAAACTCCTGGTAAAAGCCATTTAATCGGAGCCTCTTTCGCTTATAACTTCCCAGTGTTGTCTGGCGTGCGTTTTCAAATGTCAAATTATGGATTTGATAAATTTGTTGTACAAGAAACAAGTATCAATGCGGCTTTAAATAACTATATCTCAGTTAACTGGCAAGGGATGCTAGAAAACCATGGTAGTTATCGGAACATTGCGACTCTTTCGGTCAATATACCTGAAGGTTACGGTTCTTTGTGGGCATCTAAAGAAAAAACTGTAGTGAGCGGTGACTTACCACTTTATGATGCTGACAGTTATTCTTATGGCGGGACCATTAATTTTGACAAAATAGTTGATAGAACAGGGTCACTGACTATTAGTAATACTAAAGATCGTCGTATTGGCAGTGATTCAATTAACTATGAATATGCGAATACATTATTCTCTGGCCGTTATGGAACGGTGGGGTTAAGGGCGGGTGTACAGCGTTATCATTATGATAATCAAAATAGCACCAACGAGAAATATATTAACCTCGATTTTTCCTTACCTTTATCAACATGGTTGAGCACGGGTGTTTCCTCAACAAATGGTAATGTGAAAGCAAATATTTATGCGAATAAGAATTTTGAAAATTCAGTGATTACCAATGCAGGAGTTTCTGTCTCCAAATTAGTCCGAGATAAAGATAATGGTGAATCCAATTTTTCAACATTAGGCTATGCTTCTTATGATACTAAATATAACTCAGGTACCGTGACTATTAATCGCCCTGATAATAACAGGCTTAATGGTAATTTAACCTCTCGTGGCTCTGTGGCATATAGCAACGGCATGATCATGCCAAGTGGGCAACAAGGCAAATCGGGCGTCATTATCAATTCCGATATAAAAGGTAGCGGCAGCATGGTCGCAAAAGTAAATGGGCAGAATTACCCAATTAGCGGAAAGAATACCTTTATTCCATTATCCCCTTATTCGGATTATGACATTCAATTAATGAATGATGGAAAATCAAAAGACAGTTTTGATATTGTTTCAGGGCGAAATAAATCCGTCACATTATACCCAGGGAACATTGCTCTTTATCAACCTGAGGTAAGACAATTAGTCACGGTATTTGGTCGTCTGAAATCACCAAATGGTGAATATATAAAATATGCCTCAATTCGAAATCATATTGGTCGCACAAAAACGGACCAAAATGGTGAGTTTTCCATGGACGTTGACGTCCGATATCCAGTGATATCTTTATTACAAGATGATCAGCAAACAATTTGCGAAGCAGATTTAAACCTTCAAGGTGCACGTGGTGCATTGTGGGTCGGTGAGGTGACATGTCAACCTCAAGAAGCATTGGCTAAACGTTAATTATCACTTTAAGGCTAATTTAATATGCGATTATTATCGATAACAGCATTTTTTATTTCATTTTCGGTTCTGATACCGAATTCGTTTTCTGCAACAGCGCCATTACAAGAGTATGTCATTGTTGAAAACCAAGTTGATAACGAATTCTTTATTGTTGCCAATAGAGTTGACCCACGCTTCTCGGGCTCAAATGTATTCACAAAATACCAGCGCAATAGACAATATAGTTTAGGCTATATGGGATATACAGGAACACCTTTTAGCTCAACTTATAATACAGGTGATATCTGGTTAGAAAATTCTCCCGTAAGCCAACCTTTTATCGGGAATCGTTGCATGACAAATAACCGAAATTGCCCGGCAACGTCTTATTGGTCAGCTCAGCAATTACGAGATAATGGTGCATATAAAATCCAACAAACAGGAACACCGGGTGAGTCTGGATATTCAAGACCAATATTTTCTGAATCTTTTTATCGCTGGTTAGCCGAAATCCCACCGGGAACAGAGTACACTTTTGATTTAAGAACCTGCACAAGCCGCGACGATTATGATTTAAGTAACTCGACCTGTATGACGAGTGGAGGAAGAACAACAACACAACAACATTACATTCCAACCAATAAAAAAGGCAATATTATTCTAAAAGGAACGGGCGCCTTACAAGAAGTCTTTGTGGATAGCAATGGCAATCCAACTATTGGGCTCGGTTCTAATTTTTGCTCGACAGGGATTGTTGGAAATACTTCTGGAATTATTTGTAAGTTGGTTGAATTAGAAACCCAAGGACAATCTATCGGCGGTACATTTACAGTACGTATGTATATTGATAGTGCAAAGTTAGGTTTAGCTAGAGATCCCCGTGCTGCACTTATTCAATATAAAGGGAGTAACAGCACACGCTGGACAAATTGGTCATCAACAACAAACATGTCAGAGATCTTTAATAATGGTTCACAAAATATTGAAGTTTTTCTCTCAAATGAATATTTAAAATCAATTGTTGACGCTTCACCTAATTCAACAGTCACACTTGCTGATAGTGTATATACTTTTGGTTTTCAATCACCACTTCCTCAATCTGGATTTTACGAATTTACACCTTCAAATTTCTTAATAATTAAGCCGAGAGATTATGGAATTAGTATTATTCCTGCAGATTTTAACCCAAACCAATCCAAAACAGGAAAAGTCGGCAATGATGAGCCACCGATAGAATTTAATTATATCGTCACGACTAGCGGGCCAAGGCAAGCGGACTCTATTACAGCAAAAGTTGAAGGACCAAACACAACATTAAAAGGACAGTCATACTGTTTATTTACCTCAAGCGATAATAAACTTAATGTTCCTTTTTCCGCTTATCTTTCATTTAAAAATGAAAATGGCACTAAAGAATCACACCGTGCAAGTTGTGATAATAATGAAATTTCATTAAAAAATGCATTATGGTCTGAAACACCATGGGATAGGCCTAATGAGGATTTAGGGTCTTTTTATCGAACTAACTTAGATTTATCATTTCCAATGAATGACTCTGAATCATTTTTTACATTGGATGGTATTGATTGGCTAGGCACCGTTTCTGCAAGTGGCACAATAACTGTCAAAGCTATTTGGACAGGGCCCGATATTCAATAATATCTAATGGCTACTTTTAGGGCGACTTGTAAAAATTCAAGTCCCCCTTTTATTGAACCCCATATACACTTAAATTTTGGTTTGGATTTTTTAATATGAAACTATTTTATTTACTTAAAATCCTATTATTAGTTGTGCTATCAGTATTTTACAATAATGCTATTGCTTTATATATCAATGCAGATATTTCTTCGATGGAGTCAGGGCAAGAGTTTTTTTCTAAGCCATACATCAACGACACAGATAAGACTAATTTATATAGTTTTAGTGCCTACAAAATTGATAAACCAGGTAACCAAGAATATGGGGCACCTCTCCATAATGGCGAGATTATTTTTACTCCATTGAAGAAAATTTTATTACCTGGGGAACAAGAGTTTTTTAAGATTTTTTATCGAGGAGAAGCCGATGAGACCGAGCGCTATTATAAGATCATCATTAGCGAAACCCCTCTTGATATGCGTAATGATGATGAACAAAAAAAGCGACCTTTATTTTACCCAACGGTTAGCCTAGAAACCTATTTCGTTGTGAGACCTCAAAAACCAGATTTTAAATATGAGCTTAATCCAAGTACTAACACTCTAAAAAATACGGGTAATACCTATTTTAGAGTACTCTTACATGAAAGCTGTGATGCTAATGATGATTCTGAGCCTTATGTATTTTACTTATTACCCGGCCAAAAGTCTAAAGATGAGCGTCTTAAAAAGAAAAGTCGTAAATATATTGTAATATTTGATAAATATTACCCAATTGGCAATTGCACCTAAAATTCAATTATATCAATAAATTAAAAAATAAAAATAGCAAATTAATTTAGGTCTCTATGATTTAAAATAGTGGTTAACACTGTATTTTATCTATGCGCGAGACATCAAAACAAAAATATCAGCTTCATTAATACAATACACTGAAATTTTTGCCATTACATATATAACCAATCGTTATAAACAAAAATTTATTTTCATATTTTCTTCTCAAGAAGAGAGTAGTATATTACACTGATATAATTACTTTAAAATCAATGACTATCATGTTAGCTAAAAGTGACCAAACTAAGCACATATTTTAATAACTAAATAAGAGTCATGTATGATATATATACTGAACAACATAATAAAATATAACTCTGACTTAGGTGAAATATTTAGGGTAGAAACAGAACTCAGTGTAATGAAATTAACACCCGTGTTGAATTATATTTTCATAATACTAATT
Organism: Providencia sp. PROV205; assembly: GCF_028479505.1. Taxonomy (NCBI): domain Bacteria; kingdom Pseudomonadati; phylum Pseudomonadota; class Gammaproteobacteria; order Enterobacterales; family Morganellaceae; genus Providencia; species Providencia sp. PROV205. The sequence goes on from NZ_JAMPNU010000014.1 coordinate 61,171, forward strand.
CAGAATAATAAAACGACTATCACTCGTGAAGAGATACTAGAAAAAATACTAAATAAATATGACTTAAAAGTTTCGATAAACACCCTTAACCAATACATTAGTACATTAAGAAAGGTATTACATCAACAGCTTTTAGTTGAAAATGCGATCCTAAGCATATCAAAAAAAGGCCTTGTGATCTCTTCTGAAATTCAAATTGAAGAATCGATTACCAAATTCAATAATAAAATAGAGAAAAGCCTAGCTCCCCCTCCCACTTCAAGCAATAAATCTAACAAATCACTATTACTTAGTGATAAAAATCATATTGTTAAAAAAACATTATTGATAATTAGTATTTTTTTAATTTTGGTGATCATTTACCTTATAAATCAAATTCATGCAGTAAAATTTCCATATACATCAATACAATCATACAAAATTAGCACAATTGGAGATTGCCCTGTTTATGGGTTCAAAGATAATTATGAAAAAAACATAAGTGACACAATAAGCAAACAAGTAATTGATTTTAACTTAACCTGTGAAGATTCTGATATTTTTTATTATTATAACAACATACAAAACTTAGGGAAAAACAAACATAGCTTATTAGTAAAATGCAAAAAAAACAAAGATTGCATTTCAACAAGAGTGAATTGGCAGGATAAAAATGACTAATAAAACACTATATTCATTGATACTACTTTTTTCATTAATTATCGTTTCCTTGTTATTTTACTTAAATTTAGAAAAAAGTAAAACACAATATTGTGAAGCAACTATTTCCTCTAATTTCATATTAGCCAATAACAAATCATCATATACACTAAATATGAAATTAGTAAAAAACAATGATAACAGTGGATATATTAAATTATTAGGAACAATTACAACTGATAAGACATATACTGTTAATCGAGTTGTTCATTTCAATCAATCATCAAGAAAGTATGTGAAGGATTTAAAATTAACAATAAATTATGATAAAAAATCTTTAAATGACAATGTTCCTGATGATATATTTGAAAAATATTTCAAGGTATTCAATCTAAATTCAATTGCATATGTAGAAATTGATGAGATAACTTCTGATTGGTACCTTTTCTCTAGTTCATTTGGCCCATATTTTGTCTGTAACAGGAAAGATAAATTAAATAAAATTTAACACATAGCGTTCTACTTACAAAGTAGTTCAGGTAATAATCAATATTGTATCTCTTACTCGTGTTGCCCTTTTCATTTTTATCCAACTAAGCAGATTTAATTATGCTTTGCCTATAATTAAATTTATATGCTACCTACCGATAAGTACCAAATCAATCCCTAATAAATCACTCTTTCAACTTAATCTATAAATATTTTTTTGTAATTTTATGTAAAAATATAAATAATTATTTTTAGATGACTATAAATCCATTTTTTTCATTTATTGTTTATTATATTCTCACTTTTAAGTCAATTTATAAGATTGATGTAATGCATTGTTTTTATTGAACTATAAAAACCTATATTTTGATTTAATAGTCTATACTCATTATTAGCATTAATATCAATAGGCAAAAACTATCAAATCAACTATTTTTGATTCATTAAAACAATTTCACATTGGTAACTAAAAAATATAATCTATTACTCATAGAGAAAATCAAAAAATTTAAAGTAATGCCATCTTTAATAGCTAACTTTAAAATAATAAGTTCCTAATAGAGAGAGTATAAAATGAAATATATCAATACTAAAGAATTGAATAAAGGTAATGACCTAGATATTGTTATGGCTACCGCAAAATACTTGAAATCCGCACGTATTGAAAAATCATTAACAGGAACAGAATTAGGAAAATTATTAAATTTAAGCCAACAACAAATATCAAGGTATGAGAATGGCCAATCTGCTATTTCTATTGATAGCCTTCATATATACCTTAAAGCATTAGGTAAAGATTGGTTAGATTATTTCAGATCTGTTATCTTAGTTAGAGTTCATGCGAATTATTATTAATACAGTCATACAGAATTCAAACTTATAATTTCGATAAAATCGTGATAGAACCTAAAAATAGTTAATGTGATTAAAAAGAATATAAATTATTCTCATAAATCTATTAATTATAAATCTCCTTATATCAAAAATTAACTCAAAGAAGTCATTAGAAGCAAAAAATGTATTGTTTATAAATTCAACAAAAAAGTGATACGAAAAAGAAAGGAACTCTCATGCAGCTAAATACTGTCATGCTAAAAAAAAACGCCACGCTAATTTATTAGCGTGGCGTTATAATTTGGCGGAACGGACGGGACTCGAACCCGCGACCCCCTGCGTGACAGGCAGGTATTCTAACCAACTGAACTACCGCTCCTGATGTTCCCTGTTGGGAACGCCATGCATATTACGAAGACTTGAAGAACTCGTCAACACTTTTTCTTGTAAAATCGCGCAGTTGAGCAGTTTTTAGCCTTTAAAAGGGCTCATAATGTAAATCCATTCGCATGCATTAATAATAAATTCAATTATTAATGTAAATTTTCAGCTTCATCAGAAGATTGCCGCCAAAGACAGGGTTTTCCGCCCTTCTTATCAACAATATCCAACCGAGCTTCATGAGCAATGAGCTCCTCATCAGAAGCAAAAATGACTCTAAGACCACTCTGAGGACGCTCAATCCTTTGAATTTCATACTCTTGCTCATTATTAGCAGATTCTGAATCCATCGAAAATGATAATGAAGTTTGCCCACCCGTCATTGCCAAATAGACATCTGACAGGATCTCGGCATCAAGTAACGCCCCGTGCAGTGTTCGTTTAGCGTTATCAATTAAATAACGGTCACATAGCGCATCCAAGTTATTCCGTTTACCTGGAAAAAGTTTACGAGCCAATACTAGGCTATCAGTGATAGTGCAAAACTCTTGTGTAGGCGGAATACCTTTATTGAGTTTACGGAATTCATAATCCATAAACCCGATATCAAAGGGAGCATTATGAATAACAAGTTCAGCTCCTCGAATAAATTCAAGGAATTCATCTGCAATTTCTGCAAAAACGGGTTTATCTTGTAAAAATTCGTCACTGATCCCATGAACTTCAAATGCTTCAGGGTCAACTAAGCGATCAGGCTTAATATAGACGTGAAAGTTACGCCCTGTTAAACGACGGTTAATAACTTCAACCGCACCAATCTCAATAATGTTGTGGCCTTCATAATGAACCCCAAGCTTATTCATACCCGTGGTTTCAGTATCAAGGACAATTTGTCTGGTTATCACCGTGCTCATAATGTTTTTTTGTGTCAAACTAGAGGTGAATGAATAATATAGAGTGTACCAGAAATGACAAAGCAGGTAGAAATTTTCACGGATGGTTCCTGTTTGGGCAATCCAGGCCCTGGAGGATACGGGGTGGTTCTTCGTTATCAACAACACGAAAAAACCTTAAGCGATGGTTATTTTATGACCACAAACAATCGTATGGAACTACTTGCAGCCATTGTCGCTCTTGAATCCCTAAAGCGGCCTTGTGATATTATTTTAACCACAGATAGCCAATATGTACGCCAAGGGATCACCCAGTGGATCCACAGTTGGAAGCGCAAACAATGGCGCAAAGCCGATAAATCACCCGTGGTGAATGTGGATTTATGGAAACGCCTCGATGAAGCAATTCAAAGACATACTATTGATTGGCGCTGGGTCAAAGGCCATGCCGGTCACCCTGAAAATGAAAAATGTGATGAGCTGGCTCGTGCTGCGGCTTCAGCACCGACCAAGGAAGATACCGGTTACCAACCCGCACAAAATTAAGAAGGGTCGTTTATCTTCATTGATTTACTGATCTCCTTCGCAGCGCCAAGCGCGGTTCCAATCTTAACCTTTGGTTGTTTGAATTTTAGTGGTGTCGGAGTTAATGGACAAGTCCGTTTCCGCGCCACAATCACACTTAGAGCACCAATCCCCCCACAGCTTTTATTCACTCGCCTTTGTGCGCTCAACCAAGGGATTACTTGGCAATTACGATGATATAAAACTTCATAGTTTAATAAACTTAGCCAATCAAATACCCTGACAGATGGAAAAAAACGGCTACAATAAGGCTGCCGTTTACGCAAAACAGGTACGAGTTTCGCCATTCCGACAAGACTAAAAGGGTTAAAACCTGAAATGATTAACCAGCCATCATCAATTAGCACCCGGTCAACTTCCCGTAAAAGCCAATGAGGGTCATGGCTATAGGCCAAGCAGTGAGTCATTAGGCAGGCATCTATAGATTTTTGGGTTAATGGCAATGCTTCGGGCTTGGCGACAAGATTAAAACGAGGGTCACCAGTGCCAACATTAAACTGATGGGAAATTAGGCAATCGTCGGTATGGATTTCCGTACTTAAATGGCCTAACTTAAGCAAATGAAAGCCGAATATCTTCGGCCACCAAGGGCTAAGTTGATTTTCTATAGCTTGACGGTATTGTTCCCCAAAAGGAATATCAGACCAACTAACAGGCATTTGAATTTTTTTATCAATACGCGCAGGCTTCATGAAATTCCCCTATTAACTATTAGCAAGTATCGAGGTCATTATGGAGTTAATTCGAGTACCCGCTTTAAACGATAACTACATTTGGGTTTTAGTCGATAGCCACCAACAGTGTATCATCGTTGACCCAGCAGAGGCAGAGCCCGTGCTTGAAATAATGACAGCCAAGCAACTAGCTCCTATCGCCATCCTGCTAACTCACCACCATAATGACCATACTGGCGGTGTAAAAGGGATTTTAAGCAAATTTACAACACTTCCGGTTTTTGGCCCACAAGAAACCCAATCTAAAGGGGCAACAGAAATAGTCGAAAACGGTGATAAGGTTATAATTAACGAGTTCAATCTACAGGTTATTTCATTATCAGGCCATACCTCTGAGCATATCGGCTTTTACCAAGCACCTTATCTATTCTGTGGTGACACCCTATTCTCCGCGGGTTGCGGACGGATATTTGAAGGAACCCCCGAGCAAATGTTCGAATCTATCCAAAAAATTGCCGAGCTTCCTGATGAAACCTTAATTTGCTGTGCTCATGAATATACTTTATCTAATCTTAAATTTGCACACCATGTATGGCCTGAAAATGAAGCCATCACTCAATATTTACAAAAAATAACGCAAATACGTGACAAACATCAACCAACAGTACCCACTTCATTGAAAACAGAGAAAAAAATTAATATCTTTCTGCAGTGCGATAACGTTCAATTACAGAAAAAACTCAATATTAACGTACAAAATCCACCTTTAAGGGCTGTTTTCACCCTGTTGCGTCAATTAAAAGACCAATATTAAAGTTTAATGATTGTCATATCGGGGTGGGATAAGTATTATTGTTCGACTTTTAAACATCAAAATGAAGAACAATAGAAAAGAATGAAGATAATCGCGACGCTTATCGCCGTTGTTCTGTTGGCCGGATGCCAAACTGCCCCGAAAAAAATTAAGCAGAACAAAACTCCAACTAACCATACAATTGAAACTGTTGCACCACATAACCAAGCAGCCAGTCGACAATTACCCAAAGCCGATTATGACTTATGGGGCTATATTAGCGATGAACTAAAAATGGATATCCCTGATAAACCTCAAGTTAGGGAACTCGCAAACAGTTATTTAGATAAACAACGTTTTGTCTACGATGTGGCATTAAGAGCTGAGCCATACATGTACCTCATCGTAGACGAAATTAATGAGCGAAATTTACCTATGGAATTAGCTTTAATTCCTATTGTTGAAAGCTCATTTAATCCTAAAGCGACCTCCCCAGCACAAGCTGCTGGTCTATGGCAAATCGTTCCTATCACGGCACGCTCATATGGCCTAAAACAGACACAATGGGTTGATGAACGCAGAGATGTGGTTTCTTCAACTAAAGCAGCCTTTGACCTTCTCGAAAACTTAAATGTTATGTTCGGCCATGATTGGGAGCTCACTCTTGCGGCCTATAACTGTGGAGAAGGTTGCGTACAAAATGCTATCAAGAAAAATGAAGCTGCCGGGTTACCTACTGATTTTTGGTCACTCTCTTTACCAAAAGAAACTAAACAGTACGTACCTAAAATCTTAGCGCTTAGCCAAGTATTGAAAAACCCTGAAAAGTATCAAGTTAATTTACCGACAAGTAATAAAAATAGAGCACTCACTCAAATTGATGTCGGCCAACAAATCACGTTATCTCAAGCAGCAGAGCTGGCTGGGCTAACAGTTGAATCGGTAAAAACATATAATTCTGGCTATACACGTGGCATAACATCGCCAAATGGCCCTCATTATATTATGTTACCTACCGCGAAAGCTGAACAATTCAAAATATCACTGTCAGACCAAGATGTTTTAAACACGATCCGTTTAGCTGCGCAACAAAATCAGCAGATAAAAACAGTACAACCCACCGCAATTTCGAGTGCGCGTCAAAATAGGGCTAAAATAGCCACATATAAGGTGCGCAAAGGTGAGTCCGTCGCAAGTATTGCAAAAAAATTCAATACTACCGCGAAGAATATTCAAAAGCTAAATGGGTTAAAAACCGCAAGCGTTATCAAGCCTGGGCAAGTATTAAAAGTTTCAAATACAGCGTCTACGGTGAGCAATCGTAAGGCAAAAACTTATAAAGTAAGGAAAGGCGATTCCTACTATAGCATTGCGAAACGTCATGGCATAAAACTCAATGACCTAATGACGTGGAATTCCGGTGTTAAAATGGCCGACCTGAAACCCGGGGTAACCTTAAACCTCTACCTTTAAGTTATGCTTAACAAAAAAAGCTTTTGTCTATTTCAGGCAGAAGCTTTTTTATTTTTTAATTCTGTTATTAGTAAAAATAAATTATTTGAATGAATTAAATGGGATAATAATTTTTATAACATCTTTTGTATAAACACTTCATATTCACCGCACTAAAATAACTGATGGTTAAACTATAATATAAATGCTTCATGAAATTGAGTTTAAGCAGAACATACACAACTCAAACTTCAACCACCCACTAATAAATTAGAAAAAAGTAGTTTATTGGTGGTGACATATGTGATAATAATGCTATTATTATATCGCGGCTAGTTTAGTCCGAGCTGCCAGTCCGTATTCGAACATCGCTTATGTATTATATTAATAATCTTCGAAAAGTTTAACGAACTAGCAATAATCTTATATTTTTCAATATATTAATGAGCAACTTTTATATTGAACATAGGTGCTTTAATTAGTTAACATGATATTATTATTGATAAAAAATACACACAGCAAAAGTCAGATTCGCCTACGGAGGTGATTATGGATGAATACTCACCCAAAAAACATGATATAGCAGAGCTAAAATACTTATGTAATAGCCTCAATAGAGATGCTATTTTAAGCTTACAAAAAACAAATACACACTGGATTAATGACTTAAGCTCCCCTCAAAGCGCAGCCTTGAATGAGCTTATTGAACATATCGCTGCATTTGTATGGCGGTTTAAAATCAAATATCCAAAAGAGAATCTTGTTATATCACTTATCGAAGAGTACCTCGATGAGACCTATGACTTATTCGGTAGCCCGGTCATCACGCTCAGTGAAGTTATAGACTGGGAAGCAATGAACCAGAGTCTTGTCGCTGTGCTGGATGATGACCTAAAATGTCTAACCAGCAAAACCTAAAGATATTATTTATCTTTAGTTCAAACTATAAAACCATATATTAATAAGTAATTTTGCACAAAAGAAAGGGTATTATGACCAAATTTGATTATCTGATGCGTTTAAGAAAATGCACAACAATTGAAACTCTTGAGCGTGTCATTGAAAAAAACAAGTATGAATTATCTGATGATGAGCTAGAGCTATTCTACTCCGCAGCAGATCACCGCTTAGCTGAACTCACAATGAATAAGCTTTATGATAAAATCCCAGCTTCTGTTTGGAAGTTTGTTAGATAATACCTCATTAACACGCACAGATAGTGAATGATTATGGCCGGTAAACCCACTTATCGGCTGGACGCGATGTAATTATTGTTAGCATTATAATTATGCTAATAAAAACCTTTACTGCTTTTCATTTCAATCTACTTTTTTCTTATCATAATAATTAAGGTTGTATTCTTAACCTTTCTTTTTTTAACTTTTGAATTTATTTAAGTTAATGAACTTAATTTACATTTATAAAAATAAAAAAAGAACAATTAAAGATTATATTCATAACAAATTAGAATATATGGATTGATATGCAGAGAAGAGTACGTAGAATTGGGTGGGAGCCCTGCCAGCGACATCCCGGCACACACGACCCCTGCTATGGCTGCTTCCTTCCAGACCTGACCAAGTTAACAAGTTAGTGTTGCGGGAGAACCAACAGAGCCCCCATTGATTGCTTCTTTCAAAGCAGGGGCATTATGCTTGATAGTCGTTGAAATAGCAAGAAACCCATGATTAAGTGACGATTTATTACACAAAGAACCTTTGAAAATAGCGACTCAACTAAGAAATCGCTTATTCGCTAGTTTGCAGATACCATCAATAATTCAACATTTTTTGTGATGCCGTTATTGATAACCTCTACAACACTATCACTAATATATAATAATTTTCCATCAGCGTTCACGGTTGCATTAACAACGAGTGTACCTTCCTGCCTAACTTCATTTTTTTGGTAAGTGAGCTCAAAGGGAATTGTCGGGCGATTGTTCACTGAATTATAATATTTTTGAGATAATATTAGGGCTGGCAAGTCCGCCACCGTTGTATCCGCCAGAGTAATTGTAACAACCGCACCTTCAGGTAAAGCAGTATTCTGTAAAATGACAACACGGCCCTCGATTTTCCCTGAATCTACCGTCTGATTATTATTACTATTTTTAGCATTAAGTGCTTTTTCGTTGGGCTTTGTGCTATTCCCTTCACAACTAACCAACATTAAAAGTACTAATAAGCTAACAATGTAGCGAAAAAACCTCATAGTTATTACCTATAATACAATGTTTACTAAAACATTTTTAAATAATCGGAATAGACAAATCATTTTCTGATTGGTGAATAATAAAAAGTATAGCTAATATTGGTAGAATAATACATTTATATTTCCAAATGTAACAATGCGTAACCTGAATTTATTCGATAACAATTAACCTACCTATTCAGGATAAATAATGGGAAAATACGAGTATCTCATTCACATATAACAGAACTAAGATGACTATGAGCCCAGAATTACAGAATTTAATTAGCCTAATCGAACTCGAAAAAATTGAAGAAGGTATTTTTCGGGGACAAAGTGAAGACCTTGGTTTGCCTCAAGTTTTTGGCGGACAAGTTGTTGGACAAGCCATGTATGCAGCGAAACAAACCATACCTGAAGAGCGATTAATTCTTTTCATAGTTATTTTTTACGTCCAGGCGATAGCTCACGTCCTATTGTTTATGACGTTGAAATTTTACGCGATGGCGGAAGTTTTAGCGCACGTCGAGTGAGCGCCATTCAAAACGGCAAGCCTATCTTCTTTATGACCGCATCATTTCAATCTCAAGAAGAAGGTTATAATCATCAAAACTTGATGCCGGATGTACCACCACCGACTTCGTTAATTTCTCAAGATGATATTGTGCAAAGTTTGGCTGATAAATTGCCAGAATCAGTTAAAAAATATGCTCTTAGGCCAACTCCCTTTGAATTTCGTCCTGTTGAGTTTTACAGCCCATTCGATTCCGCACCTCAAGAGCCGTTTCGTTATATTTGGTTTAAAGCGAAAGGACAGTTACCCGATCTACCTTCGCTGCATCACTATTTGTTAGGTTATGCATCTGATTACAATTTCCTTCCAGCCGCATTGCAACCGCATGGTAGAGGCTTTATGGAACGAGACCTACAAGTCGCAACGATTGATCATTCAATGTGGTTCCATCGTCCATTCAAAATTGATGATTGGTTACTGTATGCCGTAGAAAGTCCCTCGGCATCTGGTGGAAGGGGTTTTGTTAAAGGACAAATCTATAATTTACAAGGTGATCTTGTTGCAACCGCAGTCCAAGAAGGTGTAATTCGGCATAGGCAACCCCATAAATAAAGCGGAGTTTCGAGTAAGTGATTACTTACTTAGAAAGGTAGATGAGTCGGTTTAAAAAGGTAATGGCAGCCAGCAATAAGCTGCCATTATCAATTTACACAAAGCACAGTATTATCCTGTAATTATCATTACATTAAGATTAATTGTAGGCACTTTCACCATGAGAAGTAATATCTAAACCTTCCCTTTCTTTTTCAACATTAATGCGTAAACCTGAAGTTTTCGCTGCCACTTTAAATGCGATATAAGCAACGACTGCGGTCCAAACAACACAAACTAGTATGCTAACAGCTTGAATTCCGACTTGTTTCATCATCGTAATACCCTCCGCAAAACCACTTCCGCCTAATGCCGTTGAAGTAAATACCCCCGTTAGTAAACAACCTAAAATCCCGCAGACACCATGAACCCCAAAAACATCGCAAACATCATCAACTTTTAATCGACGCTTTAAAATCACAACACCCCATAAACCCGCCAGCCCAGACAATACCCCTATAATTAATGCCCCACCGACCCCAACCGTTCCTGCCGCTGGCGTAACCCCAACTAACCCAGCTAAGCAACCAGAGCAAGCACCTAATAATGAAGGTTTTTCCCTGAAAAGCCACTCAGCTAAAGTCCATGATAAAATAGCACCAGCCGCAGCTGCGATAGTGTTCACAAACGCTAATGCAGCGATACTATTAGCACTTCCGGCCGAACCTGCATTGAAACCAAACCAGCCAATGAATAGTATGGATGTTCCCATAAACACCATAGGTAAGTTATGTGGTTTAATAGCCTCTTTTCCTAACCCAGTACGATGCCCAAGTAAGTAAGCACCAACTAAACCGGCAACAGCCGCATTAATATGAACAACCGTACCCCCAGCAAAATCTAGTGCGCCATCTTGCGATAAAATACCGCCGCCCCATACCATGTGTGCCATTGGTAAATAAGCAAATGTCGTCCAAATAATCGTAAAAATTAAAATTGCAGAAAATTTAATTCGCTCCCCTAGTGCACCAACCACCAATGCAACCGTTAAGCATGCAAATGCCCCTTGAAAAACAACGTGAATAAATTGAGGGATCGGTCCAGATAAGCTTTCAACAGTGATATTTTTTAACATAATCTGACTAAAACCACCGATAAAATCATTTCCCTCACTAAAAGCTAAGCTGTACCCATAAACAATCCAAATAACAGACACTAAAGCGAAAATAACCGCGGTTTGAGCCATTAAAGAAAGAACATTTTTGCTTCTTAGTAGCCCACCATAGAATAATGCGATACCTGGAAGTATCATGAAAATAACTAAAGCAGTCGCTATCATCATAAATGCGTTATCCGCTTTATCTAGAGTTTCCTCTGCTGCAAGCACCGTTATTGGAAAACTCCCCATTGATATCAATAGACATAAGTATTGGAACCCTTTGCGCATAATTGCTCTCCTACAGTGCTTCGTCTTGTTTTTCACCTGTACGAATACGTACAGCTTGCTCTAATGACAAAATAAATATTTTTCCATCCCCGACTTGGCCCGTATAAGCTTTTTTTTCGATTGTTTCAATTACCTGTTCTACTAACTCATCAGAAACCGCTATTTCCATACGTACTTTAGGTAAAAAATCGACAGTATATTCAGCTCCTCTATATAATTCGGCATGTCCTTTCTGTCGTCCAAACCCTCGAACTTCAGTAATAGTAAGCCCTTGAACACCAATATCTGATAGTGCTTCTCGGACTTCATCTAATTTAAATGGCTTAATGATTGCGATGATATATTTCATGCTCACTCCTATAAGTCAGGTGAATAAGCCGCTCAATATCTTGAACAGCACTAACGTTATAGCAAATCGTGTGCCAAAATATATTTATCCATATTATTCAATAGGAAAGAACAAAATAAAAAACCACTCGAATGAGTGGCTTTAGGTCTTGCATTATAAGAGTGCAGAATAATTAACTAGTTATACTCTCAATTTCAGCATCACAACGGGCATTCAATGATTCCCCAACTTGTTGCAACTGGTACATTTGATAATAACGTCCTTTTTGCTGTAAAAGCTGCAAATGTTTACCTTGCTCAACAATTGCACCACGATGTAACACAACGACTTGATCAGCATCGACGATTGTCGATAAACGATGAGCTATCACGACGAGCGTAGTATGTTGACGGATCATTCGTAATGCTTTTTGTATCGCTTGCTCAGTCCCTGAGTCAATATTCGCCGTTGCTTCATCCAAAATTAAAATTTTAGGTGTGACCACAAGTACTCGAGCCATCGCTAGTAATTGTCTTTGCCCAACAGACAAGGTGTTTCCTTGTTCACCAAGTACGGTATCTAGCCCATCAGGTAACCCACGAACTAACTCAGCAAGCTGAACAGTTTCAAGAACTTCCCAAACTTTATCTTGGCTAATCTCACGCCCTAGTGCGACGTTATCAAAAAAAGAAGCCGCAAGGACAACAGGGTCTTGTTGCACCATCGCAATACCATGACGTAAAACTTGGTGAGATAGTGAACTCAAGTCACGTCCATCTAATAAAATATCCCCTTCCTGCCATGGGTAATACCCCATAATTAAATTTGCAATGGTACTTTTACCGCTCCCAGTATGACCGACCAATGCAACAAAATTATTATCAGGTACGTGTAAATTAATATCTTTAAGTACCATTTTGTTATCACGGTAAGCAAAAGATAAATGGTTAATTGAGATTGAGCCACCTTGTAATGGCTCAATACTTTCCCCATAGCCTTGTTGCGGGCTATCCATGAGTTCAAAAACACGCTCACCTGAAACAACCGCTTGCTGAAGCATCGATTGCTGAGAAGTTAATTCGATAAGCGGTTCATTCAAACGACCTAAATAGTTAATAAATGCATATAAGACACCAACACCAATGGTAGTCGTTCCTTCAAACCCAAATAGCAATAGCAAGCCACACAATACTGAAGCTGAAAGTAAACTTAGTAATGGCCTTAATAGTAAGCCATCAAGTTTTAATGCTTTCATTCTTGCAAAATAATGGTCTTGACTAATACTTTGCATTTTTTCGCCAAACCTAGCCTGTTGGATAAATTGCTGAATAACCGTCATTCCACTAATGACTTCGTTAAAACCGTTGTTAATATCCGCAAGATAAGATCTGACACGACGTACAATCGGTGTACTTAAGCGCTGATAAACAAGCATCACCACAAATACAGCAGGAAAAATCATCACTGCAATTGATGCCATACGCCATTCCAATGAAAACATAGCAACTAACATGGCACAAATCAGGGCTAAACTCCGAAACACCGTCGGCACAACCATCACAAATAGATCTTTAATCACTTCAGTATCATTTGTAACTCGTGAAATCAATTGGCCAACAGGTTGTTTATCAAAGGCACTCAAAGGCTGCCTAAGGGCGGCATTCATCACATCTGTTCGTAATGTTTGCACGACTCCCACAGAAGCTTTATTAAATAAAATAATTTGATAGTAATGTAATAATGCAGCAATAACTTGAAGCAATATAAAACCAACGGCCATATATAAAGCCAGTGGCATGATGATTTGCTTTTTCGCAATCATGTTATCAATAAAATAACTGATCAGCAGAGGCCCGCTGACCTCCGCAATAGCGGCCAACCATAGCATTGCAATAGCAATCCCCATGGTGCCTCGGTGTGCTTTTCCGTAAGAAAGTAAACGCTTAAGTGCTGGCCATAGTGGTTTCTTTTGGCTCATAGCTCACCATCCAACGCCGCTTCAATCTGTTGGTACTGATACATATCTTTATACCAACCCGACTGCGCAATAAGCGCTTCATGCCTACCTCGGCTAATAATCGCACCTTGAGATAGCACAATAATATTGTCTGCTTCTACCAATGCAGATAGACGATGAGCGCTAATTATCATGGTTCTACCCTGCCGCCAATGACTTAAGTTTTGTAAAATCGTAAACTCGGTCTGCCCGTCAACGGCAGAAAGTGCATCATCTAACACCAAAATTTCTGCATTTTGTAAGATTGCCCTTGCAATAGAAATTCGTTGTTTCTGCCCACCAGACAACATAACTCCACGTTCACCAACCTGAGTAGAATAGCCTTCCGGTAAACGTAAAATATCATCATGTACACAAGCGACACGCGCTGCCTGCTCAATTTCTTCCTGAGTGGCATTAGGTCGCCCAAGTGCGATATTGCCTGCAACTGTATCTGAAAATAAAAATGGAGATTGATTTACGATAGATAACCGAGCACGCCATTCATTTAAACGGACCTCAGATAGTGGTAAACCTTGATAGAGGATTTCCCCTTCCGTAACATCAAATTGGCGCTGCAATAACGTCAACAATGTTGATTTCCCAGCCCCTGTTGGCCCACAGATCCCCAAAAATTGCCCAGGTTTTAGGTCAAACCGAATACCATGTAATGCTATTCGTGTGGTTTCTGGATAACTAAAATTGATGATATTCACATTCAAGTTTCCCTTTTCAGGCTGTAATGAATGCGAGCCATCCTGAATAACTAACGGTTCATTGAGTAAACTTAGAATACGACTATAAGCTGCACTACCTCGTTCAACGATATTAAACATCCATGCGAGCGCTAGCATTGGCCAAATCATTAATCCTAAATACATCACAAAGCTCGTTAATTCACCTAACGTCAATGTGTCGTTTAACACCATCCAGCTGCCACCTGCAATAGCGAGTAAATTGGCCATACCAATCGCCATAAAAATGGTGGGATCAAAACGCGCATCAACTTTAGCAACATGCATATTGCGACGTCCAGCCTCAGTGGCTACCTGTTCAAATTGATTCGATTGATGATCTTCAAGGCCAAAAGCTTTAATCATACGGATACTTGTTAAACTTTCTTGCGCATGATTATTTAAAGACGAAAATGCCCCTTGAGCATGCTTAAAACGCTGATGAAGCTGGTCACCATAACGCTTAATGACTAGTGCCATAATTGGCATTGGAATAAGTGCTAGTAAAGTCAGTTGCCAACTAATTTCAACACTCATCATGATGAGCACCGCACACCCCATCACCAATGAGTCAACTAATGTTAAAACACCTTCACCAGCTGCAAACACAACTCGGTCAACATCATTCGTCGTGCGTGCAATTAAATCCCCTGTTCGGTACTTAAGGTAAAACTCTTGATTTTGCAGACTTAATTGCCGATAAAATTTTTGTCGTAGCTGTACGGCTAACTTATAAGAAGCACCAAATAACCATAAACGCCAAACATACCGCAAACCATACACAACCAGTGCAATCAACAGCATGACTGAAACATAAGTAATCAACTGCTTTGTTGGCATTGCCCCTTTACTTATTCCATCAACAACCACACCAACGATGCGTGGAGGGACTAATTGTAAGATAGCAATAATAATGAGAAAACAAACAGCACCGAGATAGCGCCGCCACTCACTCAAAAAATACCAACCTAGTTGTGAAAATAATCGCACGTAATACTGCCTTGAATATATTGATTTAATGATGCCTAAAAATGAGAAGCCGTAATCATCTACGTTATTACGGAGTTAATCAGGAATAGGCAATACTGTCGTATACTTGATTTTTTCCATTGCAAAACTTGAAGTCACATCGATTAAACCATGAACACCATTGACGAGTTTTTTATAAAATAAGTCATATGATTTCATGTCATGCACTTCTACTTGCATAAGGTAATCATACTCCCCAGCCATACGATAAAACATCAGAACTTCAGGAAGTTGACTGACAAAAGAAACAAATTGCTCATACCACTCACTATTATGATGCTGTGTTTTAATTGTCACAATTACCGTTAAACCTAAACCTAGCTTCTCACCGTCGAGTAAAGTCACTCGCCCTCGAATATAGCCCTCATCTTCAAGCCTTTTTAATCTTTTCCAGCACGGCGTAGATGTTAAATTAACAGCTTCAGCAAGGGTGTTTAGGGATAGGCTACTGTCATTTTGCAATAAACAAAGCAGCTTTTTGTCTATTTTATCTAGCATGATTGCTCTCTTGACTTAGGTGTAAGTACTTTTGTCGTTATTGTATTAGCTACATAACCATATTATGCAAAATTGAATAATTTAAAAACAATAAAGATGTTACCAAATGTCGTGATTATAGAATATTTTTATATGAATAACCAAATTCGCATATGAATAGTACTTCAATCAAACTCACTTTGTAAAAATAGAACTATTAATTACACCTTAGTATCGTTAACATGCTTCACTCTCTTCCCATCACATTTTAAAATGATATATCACCAAGGAGTACCTATGAAACGCGCAGTTGTGGTTTTCAGCGGAGGCCAAGACTCAACAACCTGTCTTATTCAAGCTTTGCAAAACTATGATGAAGTTCATTGTGTGACTTTCGATTATGGCCAGCGCCACCGTTTTGAAATCGAAGTCGCACAGAAGTTAAGCGTATCTCTAGGTGCTACAGCGCATAAAGTCTTAGATGTTACATTACTCAATGAATTAGCAATCAGCAGCTTAACTCGAGATAACATCCCAGTCCCTGATTTCACAGAAAGCGAGTCGAGCGGCCTGCCTAGCACTTTCGTACCTGGACGTAATATTTTATTTCTCACTCTCGCAGCAATATACGCCTATCAAGTCCAAGCAGAAGCGGTGATAACCGGTGTATGTGAAACCGATTTTTCAGGCTATCCCGATTGCCGTGATGAGTTTGTCAAAGCACTCAACCATGCTGTAGACCTCGGCCTTGCCAAAAATATTCGCTTTGAAACACCGTTAATGTGGCTGAATAAAGCCCAAACATGGGCTCTTGCCGACAGTTATGGTCACCTTGAGACCATTAGGCAGCAAACACTGACTTGTTATAATGGCATCCAGGGTGACGGTTGTGGTGAATGTGCAGCCTGTCATTTAAGAAGCAGGGGCTTAGCTGAATATCTAAATGATAAAGAAACCATCATGCTATCATTAAAATAAAAGCACTAATAAGTTAATCAAACACGTGGCCTACCATGCCCTATTCATAACTATTCAAGCTAGGTAGGCTAATTTTGAATGAAATCTTCAGAACCCACCTTGAATGACTCTAACTTCTCACGCAGCTGTTCATCGATAACAATCGCTTTATTCTCTATATTATCGATAAAAACAAACGTCACATAGGCATCTGAAACAACCTCTTGAACGCCTGCTTTATTACGAATAATTTGTTGATAACATACTGCGCTTTTACTTCCTATTTTATCCATACGAGTCACTACCGTCAGCTCATCACCAAGTAATACGCCTTGGATATAATTTACATTAATGTTCACTGCAGCCATTGTTAAATTATTTTTTATAGCCCAGTTAATGAAATTACGTTTATTCATCCATTCCCATCGGTCCGCTTCGTAAAATTCTAAATATCGTGCATTATTAACATGTTGAAAAACATCTATATGATAACCATGAACTTTAATATGTGTTGTCATAACTACTCCGACCAGTTTATTTTCCGATAACATAAAAATAACAAATGTACGGAAAATATGCTGAATGATTATCAATAATAAGACTTAGCTCTCAAATTATTTATAAGAGGTTTAGTTTTCTGCTCAATTATTAACCTTTAATATAATTCACCCATACTATATTCCCCCCATACTTTGTATGGGGGATTTTAGTTACAAAGTTAACTTATCTTTATTCTTTTCTAAAAATGCAGGACCTATCCCCTGAACCTCTAAAATGTTTTCAATGGAATTAAAAGCACCATATTTTTGCCTATATTCAACAATTGCTTTCGCTTTTTGCCTACCGATACCCGTCAGTTTTTCTGCGAGTTCTTCTTCACCCGCTAAGTTGATATTGACTTTGTCAGACTGGCCATGGCTCGTCGATGGTGAGTTATTACTTACTTGTTTCTCTTGAATGACAGCCGCAGTGGCTTTTTCTGGCTCAATTTTCTTAGCCAAAGAAAAAAAAGAGAATGAGCATAATAAAGAAAGGAGCAGAACAATACCTAATCTGCATTTATTGACTGAATTCCATAACATATTTGTTCTCCTGTGTATGTTGAGATACAACGATGCCATAGAAAAATACGGAACACTTTTCAATAATATTAGAAATACGAAAGGCCACCCAAAGGTGGCCTTCTAATCATGAAGTTACAATTTTATTTGCGAAGCTGTTCGCAATTATTCAATATTCAGCACTTCAATTTTTGCATTCTCACGCAAGTTAAGCATCAGAGCTTCGTTAACTGCAGAACTCATTGCACCTTGGTATTCACGGGTCAGTTGTTTTAACTCTTCATCCGTTGGTTGGCCTAATGTGACTTTATCTAACTGAATAACCACATAGTTATCGGACTCATCACGCGCAAGTGCATAACTTGGTTTACCATCAACAGGTTGTGACATTTCCATTGTCGCATTGATAACCGCTGTTTGTGGCATTAATCGAGAAACAGTCTGAACTTCAGAAAGTTTAACGCCAGCAGCATTTAGAGCTTCAGCCCCTTTACCTGCTTTTAACTCAGCAAGTAGTTTATCGCCCGTCGTTTTCAACTCTGCATCGGCTTTTTGACGTTTAACCAGTGTTTCAATTTCTGACTTAACCTGTTCAAAAGGTTCAACACTTTCAGGTTTATACTCTGTTACACGTACAACAAATGCACGGTCACCTTCCACGTTAATCACGTCAGAGTTAATCCCTTTAGAACCATTTTTATCCACTAAACGGTCGCTAAACACTTCACTGACCACTTTAGGGAAATTAAGTGCAGCAGGTGGATTTGTTCTATCAAACCAATCCGTTGTCACCGCTTTCAAACCAGATACAGATTCAACTGATACTAATGATTCCATATCACTCGTAGCCGCTTCACTGACTTTTTGCTGTAAATCATAGAATTGTTTAATGTTTTTATCTTGAAGTAAGCTAGTTTTAATACTTTCTTCAACTTGCTCAAACGGTTTAATAGATTCAGGTTTAATATCATCTAAACGAAAGATAACATAGCTATTTTGTGATTTAACAGGTGCTGAAAGTTGCCCTTTTTCTGTTAATTTTGCATCTACAATTTCGATTGGCGTTGATGCCGCTTCCATCCAACCAATCAGGCCCTTTTGCCCTGCACTGAATTTATCCGTTGATTTTTCAGTTGCTAATGTTGCAAAGTCCGCGCCTTGTTTTAATTCATTCAGGATATCATTCGCATCCTTTTCAGAATCCGCCTGAATCATACTGTACTGTTTTTGCTCTGCCTGAGTATAATTTTTCAGGTTTTGCTCATAATACGCTTTTACTTCTTCATCAGACACTGTGGCTGGAGGCATTGATGCAGCATCCATCTCAACATAGCTTACTTGTACTTTCTCAGGTGAGATAAAGCTATTTTGGTTAGCATCATAGTAGGCTTTTAATTCTTCTTCAGAAGCTGTTTGCTTCGCTTGAACTTCTGCTAAATCTAAGATTGCAGTACGAATTTCACGTTCTTGCATAAATAATTCAGCATATGCTTTAACTTCTGATGGTAAAGCGAAATCCGTTCCAGTAAAGGTTTTTCCTAACTGAGCTCGTGTAAGGTCTTGGCGAATTTGAGCTGCGAGGCTATCCGCGTTAATGTTGTTGCGGCTTAAAATCTCACGATATTTTTCGCTATCAAACCGGCCATCTGTCTGGAAAACAGGCATTGAGAAAATATATTGCTCAATTTGCTGATCACTTGCTGAAAGTTGTAGTTCATTAGCATACTGATTAATCAGTTCATTGTTAATCAAGTTATCGAGAGCTTGGCGGCGCAGTAAATTCATACTTTCTTCATTACTAGCGACTTCTGAAAATTTATCTCCCAGATACTCTTGTAATGATTGGCGCTCTTGTTGAAAAGCCTGCTGTAGCTGTTCTCGGCTTATTGACTGCCCGTTAACTTCAGCTGCATTATTTGCACTGTTGCCACCAAGGCCACCCATCATAACGCCACCCAACACGAATGAAAGGATAATCAGCGCCAGTATTATTTTGAGCAAAGGACTATTCGCCTTTGTGCGTAAATTTTCCATCATAAAAAGGCTTAACTCCGCTTTGTTGAATTCAATTTCCTGATAATACGCTAATCTTAACTCAGAAAGAAAAAAAAGCGCACCATTTCAATGGTGCGCTTATATATTAGCTGATTAAAGACATTCCGTCAGTTTGAGTTTTCGCAAAAATACGAGAAAGACAAACTTAAATACCTAATTAGCTATTTACAGCGTCTTTAAGACCCTTGCCTGGACGGAAAGCAGGAACTTTCGCCGCAGCTATTTTAATTTCTTTACCCGTTTGAGGGTTACGGCCTGTACGTGCTGCACGCTCACGAACAGAGAAAGTCCCAAAGCCAACTAGAGCAACATCGTCCCCTTTACTCAAAGAACCCGTTACAGTAGCAACGAACGCGTCAACAACACGACCTGCTGCAGCTTTAGAAATATTCGCATCAGAAGCGATTTGATCAATCAGTTGAGCTTTATTCACTCTTATCATCCCCATATTAGTTGGACTATAAATCTCTTAATTAACTATAATTAACTATAGCAGTTATTAGTATAGTTAATTAATATGCAGCCGTTATATCAATCCTGATTACCAATGGCAAGAGAACAGATTGCATACAAACAATTATCAGAATCATCGTTAAATTAGCGATGAAAAAAAAGGCTGACAAGCTCTAAATTAGCTGTCAGCCTTAATTTTATACAAACTTCTTGATTCAGCTCACTCTTTTAGCTTTCTTTTTAACTACTTCAGCGCCAAAAGGAGGGTTAACTAAAGCCAAAGAAAGAACTTCTTCAATTGTTTTCACCGGATGAATTTCGAGATCCGCGATCACATTTTGAGGAATTTCCTCTAAATCACGTTCGTTTTCTTTAGGGATTAATACTGTTTTAATCCCACCACGATGTGCAGCTAATAATTTCTCTTTCAGACCGCCTATCGGGAAAACTAAACCTCTTAACGTAATTTCACCTGTCATTGCCACGTCGGCTCTAACTGGGTTACCGGTTAAGCAAGAAACTAAAGCAGTTGACATCGCAATACCCGCACTCGGGCCATCTTTTGGCGTCGCCCCTTCCGGTACGTGAACGTGAATATCACGCTTTTCATAGAAATCGCTATTGATACCCAGTTTTTCTGCTCGAGCTCTAACAACCGTTAATGCCGTTTGGATAGACTCCTGCATGACTTCACCTAAAGAACCGGTGTAAGTTAGTTTACCTTTACCAGGTACACATGCAGTTTCAATAGTAAGTAAGTCACCACCAACTTCTGTCCAAGCTAGGCCTGTAACTTGCCCAACACGATTTTCTGTATCTGCTTGGCCATAATCAAAACGGCGAACACCCAGATAATCTTTCAGATTATCAGCGTTGATTTCAATGTGCTTAAGCTTTTTGTCCATCAGTAGCGCTTTAACTGCTTTACGGCACAATTTAGAGATTTCACGCTCTAAACCACGGACGCCAGCCTCGCGAGTGTAATAACGAATGATGCTCATTAGAGCACTATCATCGATAGTTAACTCATTCTTTTTCAACGCATTACGTTCAATCTGCTTAGATAACAAATGTTTCTTCGCAATATTCAGTTTTTCATCTTCTGTATAACCAGAAAGACGGATAACTTCCATACGATCTAACAATGGCGCAGGAATGTTCATCGAGTTCGATGTTGCAACAAACATCACATCAGATAAATCATAATCCACTTCTAAGTAGTGATCGTTAAATGCAATATTTTGTTCTGGATCAAGTACTTCTAACAATGCAGAGGCAGGATCACCACGCATGTCAGATGACATTTTGTCAATTTCATCCAGTAAAAATAGTGGGTTTTTGACCCCTACTTTTGCCATTTTCTGGATCAACTTACCAGGCATTGAGCCAATATAGGTACGACGGTGACCACGAATTTCAGCTTCATCACGTACCCCACCTAATGCCATACGGGTATATTGGCGACCCGTAGCCTTAGCAATAGATTGCCCCAAAGAGGTTTTACCCACACCTGGAGGCCCAACTAAACAAAGAATCGGCCCTTTAATTTTACTGACACGGCTTTGCACTGCCAGATACTCTAAAATACGGTCTTTCACACGCTCTAAACCGTAGTGATCGGTATCTAACACTTCTTGGGCTTTCACTAAGTCTTTTTTGACTTTGCTACGTTTATGCCATGGAACCTGCACCATCCAATCGATATAACTACGGACTACGGTAGCTTCCGCTGACATTGGAGACATCATTTTCAGCTTCTGCAATTCTGCTTCTGCTTTTTCTTGTGCCTCTTTTGGCATTTTCGCTTCTTCGATTTTACGTTTTAGCGATTCATATTCATCTGGCGCATCATCCATTTCGCCTAGCTCTTTCTGAATAGCTTTCATTTGCTCATTCAGATAATACTCGCGCTGGCTTTTTTCCATCTGTTTTTTAACACGATTACGGATGCGTTTTTCGACTTGCAGCAACTCAGTTTCTGACTCCATCATGGCCATCAAAAACTCAACACGCTCAGCGATATTCGCCATTTCTAAAACGCGTTGTTTATCCGCTAATTTTAGTGGCATATGAGAAGCAATGGTATCCGCCAGTTTATCTAGCTGATCTTGCTCTATTGCATGTAATGCGGTTAATACTTCAGGTGGGATCTTTTTATTCAGCTTTATATAGCTTTCAAACTGACTAACGATAGTGCGATACAATACTTCGTTTTCTTTTTCATCAAGTGCGTCTGATGATTGAGAACCCGCTGTCGCTTCATCATACGCAGCGTGTTCAGACTCATTATTTTGTTCTGTTGCCAAATATTCCGCTTGCGCTAAGAAATATTCGCCATTATCTGTCAAACTGGTAATACGTGCGCGTCGTAGACCTTCAACAAGGACTTTAACGGTGCCATCAGGCAGTTTTAACATCTGAATAACAGACGCGACTGTACCGACAGCAAATAAATCATTCACCCCTGGCTCATCAGTCGAGGCTTCTTTTTGCGCAACCAGCATTACCTGCTTGTCATGATCCATCGCTGCTTCCAGACTGTGAATGGATTTTTCACGTCCAACAAACAGTGGGATCACCATATGTGGGTATACCACTACATCACGCAGAGGCAATACTGGTATTTCAATGCGTTCGGAACGCTCAGGATTCATAAAGCTCTCTCTTCGTTTAGCTCACGCTAGTTTAAGGGTTTCTCTCTCTTGTTCTAAAATTGCTGTCTAAAACAAGGAAACCACACCTCAGAATATAAACTATATGGGGACAAGATTTTAGCATTCAATGGTTAGTTGAACATAAAAAACAAAATGAGGGAAACCCCTCATTTCGTTTGATTAACTATTGAACATTTTATATGGGATTAGTTATCGCCAGAAGCTTGAGCATCAGGTTTGCTATAGATTAAAAGCGGTTCTGATTGTTCATTAATGACGTTTTCATCAACGACAACTTTTTCAACATCACTCATTGAAGGGAGATCATACATCGTATTCAACAATGCAGCTTCAACGATAGAACGTAAACCACGAGCTCCAGTTTTACGTGCCATTGCTTTCTTAGCGATGGCTTTTAATGCTTCCTCACGGAATTCAAGCTCAGTGTTTTCAAGACTAAATAAAGCTTGATATTGTTTCGTTAATGCATTTTTAGGTTCTTGCAGAATCTGAATCAGAGCTTCTTCACTTAGTTCAGTTAATGTTGCAACAACAGGTAAACGGCCAATAAATTCAGGAATTAAACCAAATTTGATTAGATCTTCTGGCTCTGCCTGAGTTAATAATTCGCCTTCTGTTGCTTTATCTGACTCACCTTTCACTTCCGCAGCAAAACCAATACCTGAGCGGGTATTCAAACGCTGACCGATAACTTTGTCTAGCCCTGCAAATGCCCCGCCACAAATGAAGAGGATCTTTGAGGTATCAACCTGCAAAAATTCTTGCTGAGGGTGCTTACGCCCTCCTTGTGGTGGCACTGCCGCAACAGTTCCTTCAATAAGTTTAAGAAGTGCTTGTTGCACACCTTCCCCAGAAACGTCACGGGTAATTGATGGGTTATCTGATTTACGTGAAATTTTATCGATTTCATCAATATATACGATACCACGTTGAGCTTTTTCAACATCGTAATCGCATTTTTGTAGTAATTTTTGAATGATATTTTCAACGTCTTCACCGACATAACCAGCTTCAGTTAATGTCGTTGCATCAGCCATTGTAAATGGCACATCCAAATAACGCGCTAGCGTTTCAGCTAAAAGCGTTTTACCACTACCTGTTGGGCCAATTAGCAAAATATTACTTTTGCCTAATTCAACACCATCACTGGTTTTATCACCATTACGTAAGCGTTTGTAGTGGTTATATACCGCAACAGCTAAAACTTTCTTCGCTTTTTCCTGACCAATAACATAGTCGTCAAGATGCTGTCGAATTTCATGTGGCGTAGGCAGTTCACTACGCTCACGATGCGGCGTAAGTTCTTTTATTTCTTCGCGGATGATATCGAGACATAAATCTACACATTCATCACAAATATAGACTGACGGACCGGCAATCAGCTTGCGCACTTCATGCTGACTTTTTCCGCAGAAAGAGCAGTAAAGCAGTTTTCCTGTCCCCTCTTTGCGTTTATCTGTCATCAGTTGACCTCACTTTTATCCATATTGTTTTGTTTTCGTTCATTTAAAAACAAAACAACGATTTTCTTTAAAATAGTTTATGGTATGAACTAATTATACCAAAAGTTAACCCATTAACGGCTACTATAAATTTGGTCGACTAAACCATATTCTTTTGCTTCATTTGCAGATAAGAAACGGTCACGCTCTGTGTCTCGAGTAATTTCTTCAATGGATTTACCAGTATGCAGAGCCATTAACTCGTTCATTCGAGATTTCACTTTAAGAATTTCTTGGGCGTGGATTTCGATATCTGACGCTTGGCCTTGATAACCCCCTAACGGTTGGTGGATCATCACGCGTGAATTTGGTAAGCAGAAACGTTTACCTTTTGTACCCGCTGTCAATAAAAAAGCCCCCATGGAACAAGCTTGTCCCATACAAATAGTACTTACATCAGGCTTGATAAACTGCATCGTATCGTAAATTGACATACCTGCGGTAATTACACCACCCGGTGAATTAATATACAAATGAATATCTTTTTCAGGGTTTTCTGCTTCAAGAAATAACATCTGAGCGACGATTAAATTCGCCATATGGTCTTCCACTTGACCTGTCAGGAAGATAATACGTTCTTTTAATAGACGTGAGTAAATATCATACGAGCGCTCACCACGAGAAGTCTGCTCTATGACCATAGGCACAAGGGCCATTTGAGATGCTAATTGTTCCTGACTGCCAAAATGTGACATCGAAATCTCCTATTAAAACGTTCTGGTGCTTGCGCCTAATTTGCTGTCTGCCTACTATTTTGAGCAGAGTTCATGCCACAAACAACGGTTTTAAAAAATTCCTGTGTCTGCAAGCTCTTTCAATCCTCTTATTTTTCTAGTTTAGCTAATATTTAACCAAATTACTGACAAAATAAGAAGAAAATGCAGCTAAGTATGCTGCAGTAAACAAGACGCTCTTTAAAAGAGTTTAACACAAGTCTATTGGGTTACACGGAATTATACCATTAGAAAACCATACTTGATTTTCAAGGATGACGAAATAACTCAATTGGTTAATATCATCGTTTTCGGCAATATTAAGCGGTAAAAAGACAATATTAAGCTATTCAAAATAGTTTAAATCGCAATTAAGACCCCACTTAGACTACTGAAGTATAGATAATATAATTAGGGTTTAAATGTGTTTTTCAAGGGTTTCCTAATTAAATTCGCTAAAGTGATAATTTAAAGGCTTTAATTGACAAAAAACCCGTAGTAGCACACCACGGGTTTCATTATTTTGCACAGCAAGAAAAAATTAACCTGCTTGAACTTGGTTCATCAGTTCAGTGAAGTTAGTTTCTTTTTCTGTCACTTTAGCAACAGCTAATACTGTTTCAACAGCTTGTTCTTCTAAAGCTAAGTTACGAACACTGTTCATCAGCTCTTCGTTTTTGCTGTAGTATTCGATAACTTCAGATGGATCTTCATACGCAGAAGCCATTTCTTCGATCAGTGCTTTAACACGATCTTCAT
Organism: Providencia sp. PROV205; assembly: GCF_028479505.1. Classification (NCBI taxonomy): domain Bacteria; kingdom Pseudomonadati; phylum Pseudomonadota; class Gammaproteobacteria; order Enterobacterales; family Morganellaceae; genus Providencia; species Providencia sp. PROV205. The sequence continues at coordinate 87,395 of NZ_JAMPNU010000014.1, forward strand.
CAGCTTTCAGTTCGTTTTTGTTGATCACTTCACCTAACAGCAGACCGATCACTACGCGACGTTTTGCTTGTTCTTCAAACAGTTCACGAGGTAATTCCATCGCTTGTTTTTCGTCACCACCAAAGCGTTGTGCTGCTTGACGACGCAGAACATCAATTTCACCATCAACAACTGCTGCTGGTACTTCGATGTCGTTAGCTTTGATTAAGCCATCCAGAACTTGGGCTTTAACACGGTTACGCACAGCATTTTTCAGCTCACGCTCCATGTTTTTACGTACTTCTGCACGCAGGCCATCTAAAGAGCCATCAGCGATACCAAAACGCTTGATGAATTCTTCAGTGAACTCAGGCAGTTCACGCTGTTCTACTTTCTTCAGAACGATAGCAAATTTCGCTGCTTTACCTTTCAGGTTTTCAGCATGGTAGTCTTCTGGGAAGTTAACTTCGATATCGAATTCTTCACCCGCTTTATGACCCACAACACCTTCTTCGAAACCTGGGATCATACGACCTTCGCCCATAACGAGCGCGAAATCTTCTGCTTTGCCGCCTTCGAATTCTTCACCATCGATAGAACCGGTAAAGTTGATAGTGATGCGAGAGTCAGCTTCTGCTGCCGCTTCAACTTCTTTCCACTGCGCTTGTTGCTTACGCAGAGTTTCTAACATGTTTTCCAGATCTTCGTCTTTTACAGAAACTGCTGGTTTTTCAACTTCGATAGTTTCTAAACCTGCTAATTCGATTTCTGGGTAAACTTCGAATTCAACTGAATACACAAAATCTTTACCATCTTCGAGTTGCTCTGGCTTGTAGCTAGGTGCACCCGCTGGATTGATTTTTTGCTCAATAATTGCATTGATGAAGTTACGTTGCATTACATCGCCCAGAACGTCTTGCATAACAGACGCACCGTAACGCTGTTTAACGATGTTCATTGGTACTTTTCCTTTACGGAAACCATCAACACGTACTTTTTTAGCAACACTAACTAATTCGCTATTAACTGCTTTTTCAATATCAGTGGCAGGAACGGTGATTGTTACACGACGCCCAAGGCCTTGAGTCGTTTCAACAGAAACTTGCATCTTCTTACCTCAAAATAAATCTTAGTGATCGGTCTACTCCAGAGTTATGCCATTAAATCATAACGGCTGTCTCCCTTCCAGAACCGGGGGCGTTACTTTCGTAACGGTCAATCCCTGATATCAGAAGCGTCCCGAAACCTTACTGAAAATTAGACGCAGCATTATACCGATGCATGCGCCCTGAGTCGAGAAAAGCTGAGAAAAGAAGCGTTTTTTCCTCTTTATTTGTGACTTTTCTGACTAAATTTTTTGTTTTTTCACCTAAATTGAAGAAAAAACATTCACCAAACTCATTATTAAGCATGGCTGATTATGTAAAGAATAGTCTCAGTGCATTACCTGAAACGAAGAATTATCGATTAACACCACCTACACCACGACAAGCTGGTGATTTTAATGCTGTATCAGCAAGCTCATTCCACTCTTGTTGTGTATATGTATGCAAAGCAAGGGCATGGATCCCTCCTGATAATTCGTCCGCTAAAATAGCATAAATTTCACGATGACGGGCAAGCATTCGTTTATTTTCAAATTTATCACTCACTAAAATAACTTTGAAATGGCTTTCAGACCCAGGTAACACATTGTGTTGATGGCTTTCATTAATCACCTCCAAATGTGTAGGTTCAAAAGCAGCTTGTAATTTTTGGATCACAAGAGATTGCATACTTTGAGCTGCATTAGCGCCCATAAAATGCTCCTTAATTAAAAATTATGCTCAGAGGCAATTATCTTTTATTGTACGCGTTGATTATTGCTATCTTCTATATCCGATAATAACTTGCCAATGTTATGATAGCGGCACGTTGATGCGAATTTTTTCAAAAATTGTTGTCTAACAGTTTAGGATAAATAAGCCGCTAAGCTTTATATTGAACGACGGCTACCCGCACCATAACGAAACATTTTCAATTAGGAAAGATGAACTGGAAAAAATTATGTTAAGAAAACTGTGTTTTCCACTTTTAGGGTTATTTCTTCTTGCGGGCTGTGCAACCAGCAGCAATACATTATCACTAGAGCCTAAGATAGCTTTACCTGCGAAAAACCCTACACTGAATGCAACTTCAATTAGTGTCAGCAGTGTCGATAACCGTACGAATAAATCCTTAGCAGAAGTTAATCGTAATGGTAGTTTAGTTGTACTGAACCCTTCACGCGATCCTCGTTATCTGATGCAAGAAGCCGTCGAAAAGCAAATGGCAGCACGTGGGTTTATGGTGACATCACCGGCAAATGTGAATTTAGTCGTTCAATTGAATAAACTCGATACCAAAGTAAGTGAAGGCAGTCTACGCCATAATATTACCGTCAACTCTAGTGTGAGCATTATTGCAACGGCTCCAAATGGTTCGACAAAAACACGCTCATTTACCCGCAATTTTAATACACAAGAGTTATTAGCTGCCAATAATGACAAGATAGCAACAGCTATCAATAGCGCACTCACTGATTTAATTGCAGATATGGCAACAGACCAAGAAATCACCGATTTTATCAGACAAAATTCACGCTATTAACTGAGCAATCATTATCATTAAGTATTAAGCTACCTAAGCTCTCATTGATTGAGCTTGGGTAGCATAGCGCAGCCAATACCTCTGCAGCGCAATGTATTGCAGCAATATCACACTGGCTTAGAGGGAATAATGCCTCGTTTTACTCTACCAAATAACATCACTTTAATCCTTTTAGGCTTTGTTTCTGGTCTACCTTTAGCTTTGACTGCAGGTACATTACAAGCTTGGCTAACTGTTGAAAATGTCGATATTAAAACCATTGGTTTCTTTTCATTAGTCGGACAGGCTTATGTGCTGAAATTTCTTTGGTCCCCAATGATGGATCGCTACACCCCGCCCTTTCTTGGCCGCCGAAGAGGATGGCTATTAACCACGCAAATTCTGTTGATTATCAGTATTGCCGCGATGGGCTTTGTGAACCCCTCAGAACATTTGTGGTATCTGGCTGCGCTAGCCGTTACTGTTGCATTTTGTTCAGCCTCACAAGATATTGTTTTTGATGCTTATAAAACCGATTTACTGAGTGCTGAAGAACGCGGAATTGGAGCGGCAACCTCCGTTATGGGGTACCGGATCAGCATGCTAGTTTCAGGTGGCCTTGCACTTTGGTTAGCAGACAAGTTTTTAACCTGGAAACAACTGTACTTAGTCATGGCTGGGCTGATGGTTATCGGTGTTATCGCGACATTACTCGCCAAAGAACCTGAAGAAAGCGGTGCTGCGCCAACCTCATTAAAAAAAGCAATTTACGAGCCACTCGCTGAATTCTTTAGCAGGAACAATGCATGGCTAATCTTACTCCTGTTAGTTTTTTACAAACTCGGTGACGCCTTTGTCATGGCGCTCAATACCAACTTTCTGTTAAACGCGCTTGGTTTTAGTTTAAGTGAAGTGGGTACCGTCAATAAAACTGTCGGTATGGCGGCAACCATAGTTGGGGCATTACTTGGTGGTTACCTAATGAAAAACATGAGCTTATTTAAAGCTCTATTTATTTTTGGACTTCTACAAGGCGGCTCTAATATCGGATATTGGTTCTTAGCGATAACCCCCCCTAATATCTTAACCATGGGGTCGATTATATTTCTAGAAAATATCTTCTCTGGCATGGGAACTGCTGCTTTTGTCGCCCTCTTAATGACATTATGTAATAAGTCGTTATCTGCAACGCAATTTGCCCTTCTTTCTGCTCTTTCTGCTGTTGGGCGTGTTTACATTGGCCCAGTCGCAAGTATTTTTGTCAGTAACTATGGCTGGCCACTTTTCTACCTAATTTCAATCGCGGTTGCAGTTCCTGGCGTTTTACTTTTATTAGCTTGCCGAACATCCTTAATTTACACTCAAACAACAGGGCTATTCCAACGACGTCAACTATATGCTAGAGGCTACCGTATTGCCGTATATGCACTTATTACTGCCGTAAGCTGCCTTGCTATTTGGTTACTTTCATTACTTGTATTTTCATTTAGTGATATGAAAGTTTATCTATTTACGACACAAATTGAATTTTGGCTAAGTTTACCCCACTACCAAAACCTTATTTTTAATACTGGTATTAGCATTGGTGCTATCAGCTTAGTTATTGGTGGTAGTTTAGATTTCCTCGCCGTTCGCAAAACAGTACAGCAATAACCCTCTCAATACTCTTTCTTATTCATTTCATAATTCCCTAAGCAAAGTTTATTTGTTTAGGGGATTTGATCTTTTCTATAAACCAGACCTAAATAGCAAAACGAATTAATATCGTCAAAATATCGTGACTTAGATCACTTTACCTGTGTAAAATATTTCTTAATTGCAATTTATAAGCCTAATATATCACATGTTGCAAATCAGTTAATTAAAGTGTTAATAACTAGCAAACTGCTAAACCTCATTAATTATTAAGCGAAGATAATCTATCTATGAAAAAAATCATTTACATGGCTACCTTAATTTCTCTAGCGGGTACGGCATACTCTGACGATATTATTGGCTATAAGAATGGCTTTGCTGATGTCAATGTAAACTATTTAGATTGGTCACATCGTACTGAAACCAAAACAGAAAATACGACACGTAAGAAAGATTTTGCCTATATTGAGCTTGAAGGCGGTGCCAATTTTAATTGGGGTGAGTTATATGGCTTTTTTGATCTCGAAAACCCATTCCATAGCCAACACACCGATTCAGGACGAAATAAACGCTATACCATTAAAACAACAGGCCGCTTTTATTTAGGTGATACTGGTTTCAATCTATATGGCCACGTTTATGGCACTTGGTCATTACCGGGAGCCAAGTATGGTGGTAATTTCCACGATGTGAATACTTTATATGGTATTGGTTATAACACTGCATTCGGTGATTTATGGTTTAAACCTTTTATTGCTCTAAATTACACCGACCAGACATTCTATTCAGGTAATAATGGATATGTAGCAGGTTGGGTAGCTGGTTATAATTTCAGCGCATTCGAAGAAAATTTCATGATAACAAACTGGCATGAAATGGAGTTTGCCAGGAACAAACGCTATAACGGCGGCAAGAGTAATGGCATAAATGGCGCTCTCGCTTTTTGGTGGAATGCGACAAACCATGTTTCTGCAGGGGTACAATACCGCTATGCTGACAATAAATTAGGAGATACCTTCTATCAAGATGCAATCATTTACACATTAAAGTATACCTTTTAGCGCACTATAGAATATTGTATCAGGAGTTAACTATTTTCTTATTTTTTTCAGTAAAATAAGAATTTTTCTTTATGATTTAGCCGATAAAGCAACCAAAATAGCTTTATCGGCAATAAAAACTGTAATTTCCCTTAGCAAATTGCTAATCATTTATATCAGTTTCACTCTTTTTTCATTTCTTTTGTATATATTTTTCTTTGAAAAATTACTAAGATAATTTACTATTAATTGAGTTTTATCAATGCATACTTATAAATCGCATCAATTTTAACGTTTTCTTTATAAGTTCTTTACATGTGATCATATTAACATAAAGAGCTAACAATTCCGTTTCTTTGCCTTACAATCATTTACACTCGCATAACCTTACCGTAAAATGCCCGCACTGATGAAACGACAATTAGATTCTTGTCATTTGGGGTCGTGGATGAGACTTATGAACTACAAAAAAAGCATCGGAGCAATCTCACTCGTTGTAGCTACCTTACTATTAGGTGGTTGCGATATGGTGTTGATGGATCCAAAAGGCGCCGTTGGCGTTAAACAAAAAGAGCTAATTCTTATTGCAATTGGCTTAATGCTACTTGTTGTTATTCCTGTTATTTTCATGACGATTATCTTCGCAAGAAAATACCGTGAATCCAACACGTCAGCAACCTACCGTCCTAATTGGGCTCACTCAAATAAAATTGAGTTAGTCTGCTGGACTGTTCCTATCATCATTATCATTATTCTGGGTGCTATCACTTGGAAGACGACACATGAGCTGGACCCGTATCAGCCATTAGTGAGTGATCAGGAACCCGTCACGATTGAAGTTATTTCTGCTGACTGGAAATGGATATTTATTTATCCAGAGCAAGGCATTGCAACAGTTAATGAAATCGCATTCCCTACCGGTGTGCCAGTTAACTTCAAAATCACGTCAGACTCGGTGATGAATTCATTCTTCATTCCATCTTTAGGTGGCCAAATCTACGCGATGGCGGGTATGCAAACAAAACTTCACTTAATCGCTAACGAACCAGGCACTTATAAGGGCTTCTCTGCAAGCTACAGTGGCCACGGCTTCTCTGATATGAAGTTCAATGCTATTGCAACTCCTGACCGTCAAGGTTTTGATGAGTGGGTACAAAAGGTAAAAGCTTCTCCTAAAACAATGGACACCATGCAGGCATTTGACGAAGTCGCTAAGCCAAGCATGAACGTTCCTGTTACCTACTTCTCTAGCGTGAAGCCTAAACTTTATGAAGATATCGTTCTGAAGTTTGGTCATGAGCACCATAAAGGTCACGCTCCTGTAGAAAATCAAAGTCGTTCAATGACTGACCATAACGATGCTACAGGTAATTCAATGCAAATGAGCCATAGCGCTCATGCAGCTGGCGCTGAGGAATAAGGGCATGTTCGGAAAATTAACACTAGATGCAATTCCGCTCCATGAGCCGATTATCGTAGTCACCCTGATTGCTATTGTCCTAGGTGGACTTGGCTTAGTTGGTGTGATTTCTTACTTTGGTAAATGGAAGTGGTTGTGGAAAGAATGGTTAACCTCTGTTGACCATAAAAAAATTGGTGTCATGTACATCATTGTAGCGATGGTCATGTTATTCCGTGGCTTCGCTGATGCTATCATGATGCGTGGGCAGCAAGTTCTTGCATCTGCTGGCCAAGAGGGTTTCTTAAATCCTCATCACTATGACCAAATCTTTACTGCGCACGGCGTTATCATGATTTTCTTCATGGCAACTCCATTCGTTGTTGGCCTGATGAACCTCGTTGTACCTCTGCAAATTGGTGCACGTGATGTTGCGTTCCCATTCCTTAACTCATTGAGCTTCTGGTTCTTTGTTGTGGGTGTTGTGTTAATCAACATCTCTCTAGGGGTAGGTGAATTCGCACAGACTGGTTGGTTGGCTTATCCGCCATTATCCGGCTTGGAGTACAACCCTGGGGTCGGGGTCGATTACTGGCTCTGGAGTCTCCAGATATCCGGTATCGGTACTCTATTAACAGGGGTTAACTTCATCGCGACTATTATCCGTATGCGTACACCGGGTATGTCGATGATGAAAATGCCTGTATTCAGCTGGGCTGCGTTATGTACTAACGTATTGATTGTTGCTGCTTTCCCTATCTTAACCGTCACATTAACGCTTCTGACGTTAGACCGTTATTTAGGCACCCATTTCTTTACTAATGATATGGGCGGCAACATGATGATGTACATCAACCTGATTTGGGCTTGGGGTCACCCTGAGGTGTATATCCTTGTTCTCCCAGTATTCGGTGTGTTCTCTGAAGTTGCAGCAACCTTCTCGAAAAAACGTTTATTCGGTTATACCTCATTAGTTTGGGCGACAATCGTTATTACCGTTATGTCCTTCATCGTTTGGTTGCACCACTTCTTTACGATGGGTTCAGGCGCGAACGTTAACGCCTTCTTTGGTATCGCCACAATGATTATCGCAATCCCTACAGGGGTTAAGATCTTCAACTGGTTGTTTACCATGTACCAAGGCCGTATCGAGTTTAAATCACCTATGCTGTGGACTATCGGTTTCATCATCACCTTCTCTGTTGGTGGTATGACTGGTGTTCTGCTTGCTGTTCCAGGTGCAAACTTCGTTCTGCATAACAGTCTATTCCTGATTGCTCACTTCCATAACGTTATCATTGGTGGTGTTGTATTCGGGTGCTTCGCGGGTATGACTTACTGGTTCCCGAAAGCATATGGCTTCACGCTAAATGAGAAATGGGGTGTTCGTGCCTTCTGGTTCTGGATCATCGGTTTCTTCTTAGCCTTTATGCCACTGTATATTCTTGGCTTTATGGGTATGACCCGTCGTTTAAGTCAGAATATTGACCCGACTTACCACACAATGTTAGTTGTTGCTGCAGGCGGTGCTGCGTTAATCGCCATCGGTATTGCATGCCAAGTTATCCAAATCATTGTGAGTATCCGTGACCGTCATGAAAACCGTGATTTAACCGGTGACCCATGGGGTGGACGTACACTTGAGTGGGCGACATCTTCTCCACCACCTTTCTATAACTTTGCGATTGAACCACACGTTCAAACCCGCGATGCATGGTGGGATCTGAAAGAGAAAGGCCTTGCTCATAAGAAACCAACTTCATATGAAGAAATTCATATGCCGAAAAACACAGGCGCAGGCGTTATTATCGCTGCATTTAGCTTAGTTTTAGGTTTCGCAATGATCTGGCACATCTGGTGGCTCGCAATCATTGGTTTCGGTGGAATGATCGTAACTTGGATTGCAAAAAGCTTCGACGAAGATGTTGATTACTACGTACCTGTGGCTGAAATCGAAGAAATCGAGAATAAGCACTTTGAAGAATTGCGTAAGGCAGGTGTGAACGATGTCAACTAATACAATGACTAACCAAAATATCGCCCATGCTGAGCATGGGCACCACGATGCAGGTGGAACAAAAGTATTCGGTTTCTGGCTCTATATTATGAGCGACTTGATTCTGTTTGCTTGTTTGTTTGCTACCTATGTTGTTTTGGCCGATGGAACTGCCGGCGGTCCTGCTGGTAAAGATATCTTCAGTCTGAAGTTCGTATTAGGCGAAACCTTCTTACTGTTAGTGAGTAGTATCACCTACGGCTTCGCAATGATAGCGATGCACAAAGGTAAGATAGCTGCTGTTAACTTATGGCTGTTTGCAACGTTCCTGTTAGGCCTTGGCTTCGTCATCATGGAAATCTATGAGTTCCATGAATTGATTGCAGAAGGCTTTGGTCCTGACCGTAGCGGTTTCTTATCTGGCTTCTTCGCACTCGTTGCGACTCACGGTCTACACGTAACTGCGGGCCTGATCTGGATTATTATCATGATGATCCAAGTCACTCGCCGTGGCCTGACTGATGTCAACAAAACACGTTTAAACTGCCTAAGTTTGTTCTGGCACTTCTTAGACGTTGTGTGGATTTGTGTATTTACCGTTGTTTATCTTCTGGGGGCTATTTAAATGAGTCATGCAAAAGATGCTCACACTGGAGCAAGCCACGGTAGCGTTAAAACATACCTGATTGGCTTTATCCTATCAGTTATCCTGACAGTGATCCCTTTCTGGATGGTGATGGAAGGTACAGCGTCAACTTCAGCAATCCTTTGGACTGTTGTGGGCATGGCGGTTGTGCAAATTCTGGTTCATTTGGTTTGTTTCTTACATATGAATACATCATCAGATGAGCGTTGGAATTTAGTTGCCTTCCTGTTCACCATGCTTATTGTTGGCATTGTGGTCGTAGGCTCACTGTGGATTATGTACAACCTGAACATCAATATGATGCTCGACTAAAGAGTTGCCGATATGTTTAAGCAATACCTGCAAGTGACCAAACCAGGAATTATATTCGGAAACTTGATTTCTGTGATCGGTGGTTTTTTATTGGCTTCAAAAGGGTCAATTGATTACCCACTGTTCGTTGCGACTTTGCTAGGTGTATCACTGGTCGTGGCTTCTGGTTGTGTTTTTAACAACTACATCGACCGTGATATCGACCGTATCATGGAAAGAACGAAGAATCGCCCTTTAGTTAAAGGGCTGATTGATCCGAAAGTTAGCCTGATTTACGCTGCTGCATTAGGTATTGCTGGTATGGTGCTGCTACTTGTAGCAGCCAATGCGCTGGCAATGCTGCTTGCAGTTATCGGTTTCATTGTTTATGTAGGTATTTATAGCCTATATATGAAACGTAAATCCGTTTATGGCACGCTGATTGGCAGCCTTTCAGGCGCAGCACCACCGGTTATCGGTTACTGCGCTGTTACAAATGAATTCGATATGGGTGCACTTATCCTATTGTTGATATTCAGTTTGTGGCAGATGCCTCATTCTTATGCCATTGCTATCTTCCGTTTTAAGGATTATAAAGCCGCAAACATTCCAGTGTTACCGGTTATTAAAGGAATTTCAGTCGCGAAGACACATATCTTCCTGTATATCCTAGCGTTTATGGTTGCAACATTGATGTTAGCTATCAGTGGATACGCGGGCTATAAGTACCTCATCGTAGGTGCAGCAGTCAGCTTATGGTGGCTAGGTATGGCAATTTCGGGTTTCAAAACCGAAAATGACGACCGAGTCTGGGCTAGAAAACTGTTCATTTTCTCAATCGTAGCGATTACTTCATTGAGTGTAATGATGTCAGTTGATCCTATCGTTTCAAGCGATACTGTTATAGCTCTCGTCAGATAACTTATCTGTTCACTGATGATGACAATGTCTAAACGGCGGGCCTTCCCCGCCGTTTTTATTTGTCTCTAACTGCTTTTACAACTCACTTTTACTTATTCTGCCTATCCTTATGAATCTATTTTATGGTTAAATAGCCCCTTGCTATTTATAAGCTAGATATTGAATGCACTATTAAAAATGCTAATAGATTGATAGTACAGACATGTCACCACGACGTAACTCAAATTTGTTGTGCTACCCGTATGCGACCTAAGTAGCCGAGAGAGCTAACACCACGACAGCACGAAATATGAAGAATAAAAATGAATGATAACAAAATGACATCCGCAGAGCTTAAATCCACTTGGGGATTAGGTTCTGTTTTCTCCTTGCGAATGCTTGGAATGTTTATGGTATTACCTATTTTGACCAGCTATGGAATGCATTTACAAGGAGCTAGCGAGTTCTTAGTGGGTGTCGCTATTGGTATCTATGGTCTTAGCCAAGCTATTTTCCAAATTCCTTTTGGTTTGATGTCAGACAAAATTGGTAGAAAGCCTTTAATTATTATTGGGTTATTCATTTTCATTATCGGAAGTATCGTCGCGGCATTAAGCGATTCAATTTGGGGAATTATTATTGGGCGTGCTTTACAAGGTGCCGGCGCCATTTCAGCTGCCGTCATGGCACTACTTTCTGATCTAACTCGAGAGCAAAATCGGACTAAAGCCATGGCATTTCTAGGTATTAGTTTCGGTTTAACTTTTGCTATAGCGCTAGTACTGGGTCCAATTCTCACCAACTTGATTGGTTTAAGTGGTCTATTTTGGGGAATAGCACTGCTTGCAGTAGGTGCTATTGCAGTGACTGTTTTTGTTGTTCCTAATACTAATACTCATGTCTTAAATCGTGAGTCTGCATTTGTGCAAAGTAATTTAAAAGCCGTTTTAATGCACCCACAGTTACTCAAGTTAAATATAGGGATCCTCAGCTTACATACCCTATTGATGTCCAGTTTTGTTGCCCTACCTCTTATCATGACTGATTCGGGATTCTTAGCGAAAGACCATTGGAAAGCTTATTTGGTTACGATGTTAATCGCCTTTGTAACAGTACTTCCCTTTATTATTTATGCGGAAAAACACCGCAAAATGAAACAGGTTTTCTTATTTTGCATTATCGTTTTAGCATTAGCTGAAATTACCTTATGGCTTTCTGGTAGTCACTTATGGGTGATTTTCCTCGGTATTCAACTCTTTTTTATTGCTTTCAATATTATGGAAGCCATTTTACCGTCACTAATCAGTAAAGAGGCACCTGCGGGCTATAAAGGAACGGCCATGGGAGTTTACTCCACCAGCCAGTTTTTAGGTGTTGCCATTGGTGGTATTGTCGGTGGGTGGTTGTACAGTTTTGAAGGGGCTAGTACCGTTTTTATTGGCGGTTTAATTTTAACCATTATCTGGTTTGTCATTAGCCTGACCATGCAGCAGCCTCCTTATGTCAGCAGTATTCGTATTGAATTACCCAACCATATTGGAGATACAAGAGCTCTTGAGAAAAAATTACAAGCTCAAGAAGGGGTGATGGAAGCGCTTGTCGTTGATGAGGAATTTAGCGCTTATGTTAAAGTTGATAGAAAAATCATCAATCGAGATCAACTCGAAGCATTAATAAATCAGTAAAAATTAGCCCGCCATTGCGGGCTTACTTGATAAACAACTAATCGCGAAAGTTGTTAAATTGGAAAGGTTGGCCTAAATTCCCACCGCGCACCAGCGCCATAACCGATTGTAAGTCATCGCGGGCTTTACCAGTCACACGCACTTGGTCGCCTTGAACTTGTGCTTGAACTTTCAGTTTACTGTCTTTGATTAATTTAACGATTTTTTTAGCAATCGCAGCATCAATACCTTGCTTGAACGTAACTTCAACACTATAGGTTTTTCCACTATGAACGATATCTTCAGGCACATTCAATACCGCACCATCAATACCGCGCTTTGCCATTTTTTCTCTTAAAATATCAACTAACTGAAGCACTTGGAAATCAGATTCGCTAGTAATTTTAACTGATTCATTTTTGTCATTTAGCTCAAAACTGGCTTCGACATTTTTAAAATCCCAACGGCTAGTTAACTCACGCTGTGCATTTTCCACCGCATTACGTACTTCATTCATTTCCACTTCAGATACAATGTCAAATGATGGCATAGCCAGAACCTCACTGATAATTTTTAGATTGTGCGCATGATAACGTTTTTACTCACATCACTTCAAGTTATCAGGGCCTATGATGTTTCGTTAACTACAACTTAGTATAGTAAAAGGTTATACTGGCAAGAGATCACTTCCGCCTTACCTTATAAGACGTTAAACTCCCATTTTCAAAGGGGAAACAATGAAAATAACTCTGATTGGTTGTGGTGCGATAGGTAAACTGTGGCTTGCTTCACTTGCAATGCAAGGGCATGACGTACAAGGTTGGCTACGTGTTGCACAGTCTGATTTATTCGTCGATGTTAATGAACCCGATGGACGTACTTTCCGAGAACTCGTTCCTTGTAATAATATTAATCACTTGCAAAGTAGCGAGTTAATCATTGTCTGTTTAAAAGCATGGCAAGTTTCTGATGCTTTATTGCCTCTGATTAAAACTATCCCAGAAAATACCCCCATTTTATTACTGCATAATGGCATGGGTACGGTTGAGGAACTTACTCCGTTGCGTCATCCTATTTTAGCTGGCGTGACAACACATGCGGCGTGGCAAGAAAATAACCAAGTCTTTCATGTTGCCAATGGTATCACACATATTGGCGCGATTAATTCCCAAGCACAGGCTTATTACCCTATTGCGGATATTTTGCATGAAGCTCTACCTGATGTGGCTTGGCATAATCAAATTCTAACTACCTGTTGGCGTAAATTGATCGTCAACTGTGTCATTAACCCCCTCACCGTCGAGTATAATTGTAAGAATGGTGAATTAATTCAACACTCCACCCAAATATCTCGGATCATTGATGAAATATGCCATGTTATGGCAGCTGAAGGGTTACATACAGATAAAACTGAACTAACAGAATATATCTATAGCATTATCAATAATACTGCAGATAACTATTCATCGATGTTACAAGATATCCGCAATAATCGCCGCACTGAAATTGACTACATAACCGGTTTTTTAATTAAACAAGCACGAGCTCATGGGATTAGTACACCTGAAAACGATCGCCTATACCATTTAGTCAAAAATAGAGAACAACAATATGACGACTTCCGTTCTAATCTGCATCGCTCATGGTAGTGAAGAAATCGAATTTACCATTACCGCTGATTTATTAGTTAGAGCAGGCATTAATGTGACCTTAGCGAGTGTGACTGAAGATGGCTCTTTAACCATTACCGCTTCACGAGGTCTAAAAATTATTGCCGATACCCCGTTGATTCAAGTCGCTGATGAGCCTTTTGATGCTATTGTGCTACCCGGTGGTATGACTGGCGCAGAAACATTCCGCGATAGCCCACTGGTTGTTGAAAAAGTTCGCCGTATGCATCTAGATGGTAAAATTGTAGCCGCTATTTGTGCTGCACCAGCGCTTGTACTTGAATACCACCAATTGTTTCAGCTAGGTAATATGACCTGTTTTCCATCAATGAAAGATAAAATCCCAGCCCATAAATGGGTCGATCGCCGAGTTTACTTTGATGAACGTGTCAATCTATTAACTAGCCAAGGGCCCGCCACTTCTTTTGACTTTGCATTAAAGTTAATTGAATTATTGGTAGGCCGGAAGACTGCAGCCCAAGTTGCCTCTCAACTCGTTTTACCTAATGGTATTAATGATTATTTAGAAGATTAGACATAAAACTCATTATAAGAAATGAATTAGAAAACAAGTTAACCAATTGAATAATAAAAATTAAGTAGCAAAAAAACCTGTGTTTAGAGTACTTTTTTGCTACTATTGCGGCGGGTGCTTGGATCATTTTGGTTCAAGCATTGTGAGAGCCAAAAAGACGAAAGCCCCGAATTAGATGTTAATCTTAATCCGAGGCAGTCTCAAACACTCAACAATTTGATTCTGTCTCCTTTTAGAAAAGGAGTCAAGAGGAATGGCCAAAATTGCCCTTCTGGGGCTAGTTACCGTGTGCCTTACGGTATTGTGTTTTTCGTTGTTGATGCAAGAAAGACTATGCTCTTTCAGTATCAGTAGCGGAAGCACACTGGTTCAAGCTACGTTATCCTGCGATAACTAGTCTTGTGGGGGAGTTTTCCCCCACATTTCTCTCTGATGATGAGTTGGTGATACAAGCACCCTGTTTTT
>NZ_JAMPNU010000015.1:0-18422 GCF_028479505.1 Providencia sp. PROV205
AAGCTACGGCCGATAAACCTTTATATTTTCATAACCTTGTTCCTTTAGGTATAGCGCTTGCAAGCGGCTCATTACCCCACGGTCACAATATAATAAGTAGGTTTTATCTTTTGGTAAGTCACCAAATTGCGTGCTCAACTTATAGAATGGAATATGCTTAACTTCCATTCCATCCACGTTTAATGGTTTATCTTCAAATTCATCAATTGAACGAATATCTAAAATCACTTCATTTTCAATTGAAAGCTCACTCACCATTTCAATTTCAGGGACTTTTTCAAGGCTTTCTTGTGCAATTTGGCGAATATCAATATTTTGCGCTTGTTCAACAACAGACTCTAAAATACCGAAATCAAAGTTGCCCTCTTCCGCTTCAATACGCGCTTTCACCGCTTTCACTGTTGGGCTTTTTGAAATCACACCACAATATTCAGGCATGGTTTTAGCAAAATCTTCAGTACCAATTTGGCGAGCTAGTTTGATAATGTGTTCTTTATCATGAGAAATTAGCGGCCTTAATACGAGGGTATCAGAAGCATTATCAATTAAGCGCAGGTTTGTTAGAGTCTGGCTTGACACCTGCCCCAGTGCTTCACCCGTAACAATCGCCTGAACGCCATAACGTTCTGCAACTTTAGATGCGGCTCTTACCATCATACGTTTGAGCACAACCCCCATTTGGCCATCATCCACTTTTTCTAAAATTTCAGCCACAACTGGCTCAAAGTTGACAGCAATAAAACGAACTTTATGGGAGCTACCAAAACGGTTCCACAGATAATGTGCAATTTGTTTCACACCAATTTCATGTGCAGCGCCGCCTAAATTAAAGAAGCAATAGTGAACACGACAACCACGACGCATCAACATATAGCTCGAGACACCTGAATCAAAACCACCAGAAATGAGTGATAACACATCCTCTTGGGTCCCGATAGGGAAACCACCGATACCTTCAATACGTGCTTTAACTAAGATAAGTTTATCATCTTCGATTTCTAAGTGGATCGTGGTATCAGGATCCTTAAGCTTAACTTTTGCAGACGCAATGTGCTGGTTCAGCCCACCACCAATATAGCGTTCGGCATCGATGGATGAAAACTCATGTTTACCGCGACGTTTTACCCGCACACAGAATGTTTTATTTTCTAATGACTCACCATAGGCTTCGTGTGTCATTTCGTAAATATGATGTAGACTGGTAAATGGTTTTTCTTCCACTTCGAGAATATGGTGAATACCTGGGATACGCCCTAGCATGTCACAAATTTCGTCGTGTTTTGTTTCCCCCTTCACACGCACTTCAATGTTATCCCAATTACGGACAACCGAAATTTCTTCGCCAAGTGGTTTAAGCACGTTACGGATATTACTGGTCAAAATTTTAATGAAACGTAGCCTAACAGTTTGGCTTTTAATGGTAATTTCTGGGAATAACTTAATGATAAACTTCATAATAGCTGCATGTTCATGGTGGTTGGGGGCAAACGGATGTGCCTTAACAGAGACACATGACACGTTACCAATTGTCAATAATGAGGCGTATTATAACACTATCTTGCGGGTTGAATCTAAAAACCCCAATAATAAATTGTAACCGTAGCAAGACTGCGTTAGTCTGCTGAATATTTAAAATCCCTCGAATTAACTGATTTCACATTAGTGGCTAAATATTATGGCTAAAGAAAAAACTCAGCAAGTTCCAACTGTTAGTTTTGAAAACTCGCTTCAAGAGCTAGAGCAGATCGTCGCTCGCCTAGAATCTGGTGAGCTTCCCTTAGAAGATGCCCTTAATGAGTTTGAACGTGGTGTTCAAATTGCTAAACAAGGTCAAAAAGTACTACAGCAAGCTGAGCAACGTGTACAAATTTTGCTGAGTGATGACGAAAATAAACCTCTAGCCGATTTTTCACCTGATACTGAATAAATTATGTCTGAACAACATTTAGATAGCTTTACGCAGCAACAAAAACAGGCCTACGACAGAGTCAATCAATACCTATTAGATGCCTTAAACGCACTGCCATTTACAGACCTTCCACTTGCACAAGCAATGCGTTATGGCACATTATTAGGTGGAAAACGTTTACGCCCATTTTTAACTTATGCCATCGGCTCTATGTTTGGTGTTAGCCAAGAAAATCTTGATGCCCCTGCAGCCGCCGTCGAATGTATTCATGCTTATTCATTAATCCATGATGATTTACCTGCAATGGATGATGATGATTTGCGTCGCGGCCAACCGACTTGCCACATTAAATATGGTGAAGGTAATGCGGTACTTGCTGGAGATGCATTGCAAACATTGGCATTCCAACTGCTGTCATCGGCACCCATGCCAGATGTTACTGATAAAGACCGCATAGCGATGATTGCAGAGTTATCATACGCAAGCGGTTTAGCTGGTATGTGTGGTGGACAAGCTCTTGATTTAGATGCGGAAGGAAAGCAAGTTAACCTTGAATCCCTCGAGCGCATTCATCAACATAAAACAGGTGCATTGATTCGTGCAGCAATCCGTCTTGGTGCTTTTGCAGCCGGTGAAAAAGGCCAACAATTACTGCCTGTTTTAGACAAATATGCACAATCCATCGGCCTTGCCTTTCAAGTACAGGACGATATCCTAGATGTTATCGGTGATAGTGAAGTTACGGGTAAACGCCAAGGAACGGATGCCGAACATGAAAAAAGCACCTACCCATCGCTATTAGGCCTTGAAGCAGCACAAAAAAAAGCACGTGAGCTATATCATGATGCGATAGATGCTTTAGAGACTCTCCAGTCCCATGGATATAATATAGAAATGCTAAGTGCTTTAGCTAATTTCATTATTGAGCGTAAAAGCTGACAATATGCTTTGCCTTTTAGCTACAAGAAGATCGATAATTACGGCAATTATTACCTTAATGCATCTTCGAATCATACCTATAGCCCCAAAAAATAGATGGATGACTTCTTAATCAATAGAGTTATAGGCAGACGATAAACGAAGGCAACCCAACAGCACATAGAAGCCTTATGTCGCTAAATACTGAGAATAGTCATTTTATTGTGGCTAAGTAAGTTGGGTTTTTTATTAATTATAAGTGAGCAACTAATGAGTATTGATATCGCTAAATATCCAACGCTAGCCTTGGCAGAGACACCAGATGAGCTTCGTCTGTTGCCTAAAGAGAGTTTGCCTAAGCTTTGTGATGAACTCAGACAATTTTTACTGAGTAGCGTGGGTCGCTCTAGCGGTCACTTTGCTTCTGGTCTCGGTGCTGTTGAACTCACCGTCGCATTGCATTATGTCTATAAAACTCCATTTGATAACCTTGTTTGGGATGTCGGCCACCAAGCCTACCCACATAAAATATTGACGGGTCGCCGTGACCGTATTGATACCATCCGTCAAAAAAATGGTTTGCATCCCTTTCCATGGCGTGAAGAAAGTGAATATGACATTTTAAGCGTTGGCCATTCCTCAACATCCATTAGTGCCGGTTTAGGTATGGCCATTGCCGCAGAAAAAGAGCAACAAAGCCGTAAGACGGTTTGTGTGATTGGTGATGGCGCGATCACTGCAGGAATGGCATTTGAAGCGATGAACCATGCAGGGGATGCCGCACCTGATATGTTGGTTATCTTAAACGATAACGAAATGTCTATTTCAGAAAATGTTGGCGCACTCAACAACCACTTAGCTCACTTGCTTTCTGGAAAGCTCTACACAACATTGCGTGAAGGTGGCAAAAAAGTTTTTTCTAACATGCCACCGATTAAAGAGCTACTGAAAAAGACAGAAGAACACATTAAAGGCATGGTTGTACCGGGAACCATGTTTGAAGAATTAGGTTTTAACTATATTGGCCCTGTTGACGGCCATGATGTTGTTGCCTTAGTTCAAACGTTAAAAAATATGCGTGATTTAAAAGGCCCGCAATTTTTACATATCATGACCAAGAAAGGCCGAGGTTATGAGCCGGCAGAAAAAGACCCTATTAGCTGGCACGCGGTTCCTAAATTTGACCCAAGCACATTCACTTTACCCAAAAGCAAAGAGACAGGGCCGACTTTCTCTAAAATTTTTGGTGATTGGCTATGTGAAGAGGCTAAAAATGATAGCAAATTGATGGCTATCACCCCTGCTATGCGTGAAGGGTCTGGTATGGTTCGCTTCTCTAAAGAATTCCCAGACCAATACTTCGATGTCGCGATCGCTGAACAACATGCGGTCACATTTGCAGCCGGCCTTGCCATTGGTGGCTATAAGCCTATCGTTGCCATCTATTCCACGTTCTTGCAACGCGGTTACGACCAAGTCATTCATGATGTGGCTATCCAGAAGGTTCCTGTCATGTTTGCGATTGACCGAGCTGGTGTTGTCGGGGCAGATGGGCAAACTCACCAAGGTTCTTTTGATATTTCATTTCTACGCTGTATACCAACAATGGTTATTATGGCCCCAAGTGATGAAAATGAGTGCCGCCAAATGCTACATACTGGCTACCATTACCAAGATGGCCCATGTGCAGTGCGTTACCCTCGAGGCACAGGAACAGGCGCTGAATTACAGCCATTATCACCACTACCTATTGGTAAAGGTATTATTCGTCGCCAAGGTGAAAAAGTCGCTATCTTATGCTTTGGCACATTATTAAGCCACGCATTAGTCGCTGCCGAGCAACTCAATGCAACTGTCATTGATATGCGCTTTGTGAAGCCTTTAGACGAAGCCCTGATCCTTGAAATAGCCGAGACTCATGATGTTCTTGTCACTCTCGAAGAAAATGCCATCATGGGTGGTGCAGGTAGCGGCGTGAATGAATTCTTAATGCATGAGAAAAAAATCATTCCAACCTTAAACCTTGGTTTACCTGATTATTTTATTTCTCAAGGTACCCAAGAGGAACTTATTGCTGAATTGGGCTTAGATTCCACTGGTATTGTTAATTCTATTAATAACTACTTAGCCAAATAATTTTTATCTTTAGGGCATTGCATTAACAATACAATGCCCTATTCAATCACAAAGCCAATCACTCTTATTCCTTTTCTTAATACACTAAAAAAGTATTTATCTCCCTGTTATTACTGACTCATTCATGTTCATTAAAAAAATATGTCACATTTTTATTATATTTGAAGATCATTAAAATAAAATATAAAACTAAATACAATCAGTTTATCTACAACAATATTCAGCTATTTACCTGAAATAAGAATATAAACAAAGCTTTTATCTTGAATGTGAGTTTTTACAATAAAGACATGCAAATTATTTTAAAATCTATTAATATGAACTTTGTCACTATAGGACTGAGTAATTTAGTCTCTGAGTTATATTCGTAAAATATCATTTTGAAAATGACAACTAATTTCTATAACGAATATATTATTTTAACAATTTTAACCGAAAATTAATAAGTAATTATTTTGTTTTCTTAATTAACAAACCAGGAAACAAATAAACGCTATTCCAACTACAATTTTCATATAGTTTATTTTTATTTAATCAATTTTAATAAATAGATTTGGGAGCGCTTATGTGTGGACAATTTATTAATGAACCCTTGTATTTATCTATTGCGAACTGGGTAATGAAACAAGGCCGCTGGACAACAGCTAGAGAGATATCTAACAACTTTGGTATCCCGCATCCTAATGCCGTCAATATTGTTTCTTATATTTTATCTGATGTTGCTGAAATTCAGTGTGAAGTAAAAATGATCCCAAATAAATTATCGGGACGAGGTTGCCAATGTCAGCGGCTTATTAAAGTTAAGAGAATTGATAACCAGCTTTATGCACGTTTAAGAAATCATCAAGCTGAAAAAGTCACTATCGATTCTCCTATAAAAGCAGCTTCTATGCCGCCAAGTGAATTAAATCGAGAGCAAAAATGGCAATGGATGCTATCAAAATCACAACGTCGCTAAACCTATTTCTTAGCTTCACACCAATAAAAAACGCAGACTTCACCAGCTGCGTTTTTTTATTTTACGGCCTTTTTGTGAATCACTGCCCCTTAGGTTTTACATCCGTTGTACCAAATAATTGGGGTCGATTAACTTCAAGCTCTGTTAAGGGCTGAGTTTCTTGTAGGTATTGCTGATACCGACCGGCTAAGTCTTGATATTCTTTAGTGTTTAACCGCTTCCAATGCAGTTCTTCATCAGTCACTGAGCGTAAAAAACGTGCTGGACTTCCGACTAACATCTGACGGCTTTCTCCTTGAAAACCGGCTTTAACAAAACTCATCGCAGCAACAATGCTTTCCTCACCAATCACAGCACCATCCATAACAACACTGTTCATTCCAACCAAAGCATCACGGCCAATAATGCATCCATGTAGAATAGCTCCGTGGCCTATATGTCCGCATTCATGGACAATGGTTTCTACATCACTGTAGCCATGCATGATGCAGCAGTCCTGAATATTCGCGCCTTTTTCTATGATCAATCGTCCATAATCCCCACGTAAAGAGGCGTTAGGCCCAATAAAAACTCCTTCACCGATAATAACATCACCAATCACTACCGCTGATGGGTGTACATATGCGGTAGGGTGAACAACTGGGATCACCCCTTCAAAAGCGTAAAAGCTCAAAATTCACCTCGCTGCTAGCTTAACTAGCGCCCTTTCCAACTTGGTGAACGTTTTTCGGCAAATGCGAGTGGGCCTTCTGTTGCATCTTCGGAATGTAAAACCGCAGGGTAGTTTGTCAGTACACCGCTGCGCATGAGTTTATACCCCTCTTCAACAGTGAGCTCCCCTGTCGCACGGAAAATTTCTTTCAGTGCAGCGACAGCAAGTGGCGCACTTTCGGTGATTTGCTCCGCTAACTGACGCGCTTTGTCCATTAAGTTTTCAATTGGTACAACATCGTTAGCAATTCCCCAACGTAATGCTTCCTTCGCATCCATTCGCCTACCCGTCATTACCATTTCGTTCACAATGGGTGCTGGAAGAATTTTGGGTAAGCGTAAGACACCGCCGCTATCAGGTACAATGCCAAGTTGTGCTTCTGGTAATGCAAAGCTAGCATTTTCAGAACAAATAATCATATCTGCTGCTAAAGCCAGTTCGAAACCTCCACCAAACGCATAACCATTTACAGCTGCAATGACAGGCTTATTCAAATTGAAAATTTCAGTAAGCCCTGCAAAACCACCAGGACCAAAATCAGCATCTGGGGCTTCACCTTCTGCAGCAGATTTTAAATCCCAACCGGCAGAGAAGAACCGCTCGCCAGCACCGGTGATAATCGCAACGCGTAATGATGGGTCATCACGGAAGTTGAGAAAAACCTCACCCATTTTGAAACTGGTTTTCGCATCAATTGCATTCGCTTTAGGTCTATCAAGTACGATTTCTAAAATGGAGCCATTACGGGTAACTTTTAATGATTCGCTCATAGTGCAATCCTTTAGTGATCATGCGTTCGCATTTTGGCTGCAAATAGTTAAAACCAAAACGTTCGCGTAATTAATAGAATTATTCGATTATTTCAGGTGTTTTTTCAGTACTTTCCCAGAACAGTTACGCGGTAAATCCTTACGTACCTCAACCCATGACGGCACTTTAAATTTCGCCATCTGCTTTTCACAGAAAGCGAAAAACTCTTCCTGCGTTAAGGTTTCACCCTCTTCTAGCACAATAAAGGCTTTAATTGCTTCATCACGAATTTCATCAGCAACACCTATCACGGCCACGTCAACGATAGCAGGATGTGAAGCAATGATATTTTCAATCTCACTGCACGAAACGTTTTCGCCGCACCGTTTGATCATGTTCATGCTTCTATCCACAAAATAGAAAAAGCCATCGTCATCTTGATAAGCAAAGTCTCCGGTATGCATCCAGCCTTGTTTATCGAAAGCTTTCTCCGTTGCTTCTGGGTTGTTGTAGTACTCTTTAAATAAGGTTTTTCCACGTTCACCTTTAACACAGAGCTCGCCTACCACCCCTGCTGCAACAGGTTGGTTATTTTCATCCCTGATTTGTGCTTTATAGCAAAAACCGGGGCGGCCAATAGATGGCCAGCGACGAATATCACCGGGCCTATCGCCAATCAACCCCACGATGGTTTCCGTCATGCCATATGAGGTCAGAAAACTCTTCACCGCAAAACGCGCCATAAATTGTTCTTTTTCCTCATTACTCAAATTGAGATAGAACATCGCTTCACGTAAACAATGGTCTTTTTCGTTATCCGCCAGAGGTTGACTTAATAACGTGCGGATCATCATTGGGATCAACTCAACCACCGTCGCTCGATGTTTCACGACTTGTTGCCAAAAACGTCGTGCACTGTACCTTTCGAGTAACACAAAAGTAGCGCCCACCGAAAAGGCGGCCATGGACACGGTGCACTGGCAATCGATATGAAAAACAGGCATGACAGTCAGATAAATATCATCTGAGCGCAGGGTGTTCTGCCAAGAAGAGTAGTAACCCGCAAAACGTAAGTTATAGTGGGTAATGATCACCCCTTTGGGTTTTGAGGTCGTACCCGAAGTAAATAAAATTTCCGCAGTATCATCAACACTTAACGCAATGAGTTGTGTCAATTCAATGGGTTTTTGTGCTTGTTCAAGCAAAAAGTCTGAAACGCCGTTTTGTTGTTTAACGGGGGTATCTGAAATTAAAAAAATATGTTCAAGGCTGGTACTTTCATCATCAAGTACACGTTGATAAATATCTAAAAAAGTCGCACAAGTCACGACCATCCGTGGCTGGCAGTTTTGCATAATCCAAGCGGCTTCATTGTATTTATAACGTGCATTAACAGGGACCATAATCGCCCCAATTTTTGCCAAGCCAAACCAGCAAAAGAAAAACTCTGGGCAATTATCTAAATGTAAAGCAACCTTATCCCCTTTTTGAATGCCATAAGCTAAAAAGAGGTTTGCTGTGCGATTAATGTGTTCATTCATCTCTCTATAGCTGAATTCACGAACATTTCCATCGCAGGATTCAAAGATAAGCGCCTTATTATTACCGTGGGTTAACGCTAAATCATCCCACATTTGACGCAAATTTTGTTTACCGATTACATCCATTAATTGCTTCCCATCATTTCCCTGATGAATATTCAGGCCAATGGATTAATTGACCTGAATATTCATTCAATTAATCCACTATTTTGGCCAGTCCTTTGTCGACTAACCCCCGAATATCTGTTTCGCTATATCCAATATTTTTCAATATATCAGTGGTATCCATGCCATGTGATGGCATACCGCGCCATATTTGGCCCGGATTATTTTTGAATTTTGGCATAACGTTTGGACCACGACATGTGCGCCCATCCATGGTCTGCCAACTGGTAATCGACTCCCGAGCTATGTATTGAGGGTTAGTATCTAGCTCAGGAATAGTTAATACTTTCGCACTTGCAATGTTCAGCTCAGCCAACCTTGCTAACACCTCATCAATCGAGCGTGCGCCTAGCCATTCATCGAGTTTTTCTTCCATTAAAGGTCCATAAGGACATTCAATTCGATGAATGAGCTGAGTCCCTTCAGGTATTTCTGGCGTTCCTAGTAAATGACCAAGACCAATATCTTTAAATATTTCTTGTACTTGAGTGATACCAACGACTTCCATCACAATATAGCCATCATTACAGCTATAGAGCCCACAACCCGCGTAGTACGGGTCTTTCCCTTTGGTCATACGTGGGCAAATTTCGCCACCATTGAAGTAATCCATCATGAAGTATTGCCCCATACGCAACATCACTTCGTACATGGCGATATCAATGCTTTCCCCTTTACCCGTTTCACGCGCTTTATACAGTGCTGCGAGAGCTGCTGTTGTGGCGGTCATGCCAGAAAAATAATCTGCGGTATAAGGGAAGGCAGGCATTGGCTGGTCTTTATCACCATTTTGGATAAGATAACCACTGAAAGCCTGTGCAATGGTATTGTAGGCCGCTAGGTTAGTGTATTGAGGGTCGCCATATTGTCCGAAGCCTGATAAATGAGCGATAACCAATTTTGGGTTGTGTTCCCAAAGTACCTCATCGGTGATCCCTCTACGGGCAAATGCGGGTCCTTTACTAGCCTCAATGAATATATCCGTTGTTTCCATTAGCTTCAGGAATGCTTCTCGCCCTTCATCTTTAAAGATATTCAGTGATAATGCACGCAGGTTACGCCTTGATAACTGAGGATAATTAGGCTGAACACGAATGGTATCCGCCCACGCTACGTTCTCTATCCAAATCACTTCTGCGCCCCACTCTGCAAACATTTGTCCTGCAAATGGGCCGGCTATTTCAATCCCTGAAAATACCACTCTGACCCCAGCTAATGGGCCAAACTCTGGCATAGGTAGATGCTCTGCCATGTTCTCGTCTCCTGTGAAACTTGGTTGGCTCGCTAAAAAAGCCAACCTATAAGCATTCAGTTATTAGCGGTACTGTTTCAGTACACTGCGGCCTAGTGTTAGTATTTGCATTTCATCTGAACCACCAGATACACGATCCACACGTAAGTCACGCCAGAAACGTGCAATTCGATGCTCACCTGCAATTCCGACACCGCCGAGTACTTGCATCGCAGAATCCACAACTTCAAACGCCGCATTTGCACAGAAGTATTTACACATCGCTGCATCACCCGAGGTGATCAATCCGTTGTCACTCTTCCATGCAGTTTCATATAACATGTTGCGCATTGAATTGAGCTTGATCGCCATATGTGCAAATTTTTCTTGAATTAATTGGTAACGACCAATTGCTTCACCGAATTGAACACGCTGATTTGCATAGCGAGCCGCGTCTTCGAACGCACACATTGCTGTACCATAGTTAGTCAGAGCCACAAGGAAACGCTCGTGGTCAAACTCTTCTTTCACACGGTTGAAACCATTACCTTCACGGCCGAACATATCTTTTTCATCAAGTTCAACGTTATCAAACGTGATTTCACAGCAGCTATCCATGCGTAAACCCAGTTTCTCAAGTTTATTCACCTTGATACCCGGTTTGCTCATATCCAAGAACCACTCAGTAAAGACAGGTTTATCTGGCGAATCTGCATCACGGCTCATCACCACGATATACGGTGTGTAGGCACTACTGGTGATAAAGCATTTGCTACCATTAAGATAAACTTTGCCATTACGACGTTGATAAGTGGTTTGCAAGCTACCGACATCAGAACCGGCACCCGGTTCAGTGATCGCAGAGTTCCACATTTGTTTACCTGTGCCGCGAAACGCCATAATTTTATCAATTTGCTCTTGAGTCCCTTCCCTCAGTACGGTGTTAAAACCACCCGGTAATTGGTACAGCACATAGGTTGGTGCACCTAGGCGACCTAATTCCATCCATACTGCAGCTACCGTAATAAACCCTGCATCTAAGCCGCCATGTTCTTCTGGGATCAGCAGGTTATCGATTTCCATGTCCGCTAAGGCTTTTACAAAACGCTCAGGATATTGGCTGTCGCGGTCGCACTGTGCGAAATAGCTCTCCCAGTTTTCACTGGCCATCAGTTCACGGATCCCTGCGACAAACAACTCCTGCTCATCATTCAATCTAAAATCCATATCAATAACCTCTTACATGTTGTTTTTGAATAAATTAGTCATTTTTCCAATGCACTTTGGCATCTTTAATAAAGGAAAGCGTTACCATGATGTTGACGAAAAAAAGTGGGCATCCTCCAGCAATTATCGCGGTTTGTATTGGTTTTAATCCGCCTAGAGCCAGCAATACAATGCCGATAACACCGACTAAGACAGACCAACCGATACGTACTAATAATGGTGGCTCATCACCCTCTTTCACTGCGCGACAAGTCGACATAGCGAGAGTGTATGAACAAGCATTAATCAGTGTGACCGTGGCGATAAAGCAGAGGATGAAGAAGCCCCAAATTGTTACAGTGCTCAAAGGTAAGGCAGCCCATGTCTCAATGATGGCGCGTGCAACGCCGAATTCTTCAATCAGTTTTGGAATGTTGATAATGTCTTTATCAATCAGTTGTAGAGTATTACTTCCTAAAATAGTCCAAATTAATGTCGATCCTGCGGTTAAACCCGCAACCATACCAATACACAATTCACGGACAGTACGGCCTTTCGATATACGTGCGAGGAAGATACACATTTGAATGGCATAGATAACCCACCATGCCCAGTAAAATACTGTCCAGCCCTGTGGGAAACCACTTTTACCAACCGCATCTGTATAGAACAGCATACGTGGCATATACATCATTAGAACACCGATAGAATCGGTAAAGTAGTTAACAATAAAGCTAGCACCACCAACAATGAATACCCATCCCAACATCAAGAAACTGAGATAACTACGTACATCACTGGCAATCTTCACCCCTTTTTGCAGGCCGAAAGCCACACAAATTGCATTTAGAATGATCCAGCAGAAAATGATGATGGCATCAAGTTGTAAGGTATGTGGAATACCAAATAAATATTGAATACATTCAGTAACCAATGGTGTTGCTAACCCTAGACTGGTTCCCATTGCTAATATCAAAGCAACGAGATAGAAGTTATCAACAAGCGTCCCAAACCAGCCATTGACACGTTTTTCCCCTACCAGAGGAACTAGCGTACTACTCGGACGAATAACATCCATTTTGCGGACAAAGAAGAAATAACCGAATGCGACAGATAAGAAGCTATAGGTCGCCCATGGTAATGGCCCCCAATGGAACAAGCTGTATGCAAGCCCGATATTTTTGGCCTCGTTTGAATAAGATTCAAAGCCAAAAGGCGGTGTAGAAACATAATAATAGATTTCAATCGACCCCCAAAAAAGTACCGCTGCAGAGGTACAAGATGCGAACATCATGAAAATCCAGCTCGCACGGCTAAATTCCGGCTTCTCTTCTCCTAAACGTTTTTTGGCATAAGGCCCCAAAATTAGCCAGAACCATCCACCAAACATCACAACCATGTACCACTCAAATGCCCAGCCCCACACATTAGTGACATAGCTGAAGACTTGGTTGATCACTTCATTTGAAGCATCAAGGTCACGGACAGTTAGCCAACACAATAGTCCAACAATGATCAACGGTGGAAAAAAAACTTTTGGTTCTATTCCACCCTTTTTATTTTCTTTGCTCATAGTTCGTTCCCAATTTATTATTTAATATATAAGCTTTAAGAATAGATATTATTTAACACCTCATTACTTATTTATTATTAAATCCCATTAACCCCTAAAAATTTAATTCCGCATTAATTCAATCACTATTCAAATCATGTCGACTCGTCATTAACAATTCTGTTATTAAGGTCACAATATTATTCGTGATAAATAATTGTTATTATTTATTCCATTTGAAATGATTTTAAATACCAATAAATACATAGAGATAAAATATTGTGTAACATTAATGTTATTAAATACCTTCAGTATTGGTGATTAGGGTAGCAATATTGAACATTTCGTTGATAAGTTGATGATTTTTACAGTATTGGTGAGTAGGGTATCAGTATGAATATTTAAACCGACTTTATTTTAAGGTTTTCAATATTGGTGACCTAGGTTTTATTTTTAAATATCCAGTTCATGATAATTATATAATCCGAAACCGAAACGGATCATATTTATTAATATTATTTTAGGAGATGTAATGAATATTATTACATGCTATAAATCTGTTCCTGATGAACAAGATATTATTGTAAATAGCGCAGATGGTTCTTTAGATTTTTCACGTGCTGATACCAAAATCAGTCAATATGATTTAAATGCAATTGAAACCGCTAATCAAATAAAAGCGCAGCAAGCTGACAGTAAAGTGATTGCGTTAAGTGTCGGTGGTAAAGCACTGACCAACATGAAAGCACGTAAAGACGTTTTATCTCGTGGCCCAGATGAACTTGTGGTTGTTATTGATGACCAACTGGAACAAGCCTTACCACATCAAACGGCTCTAGCCTTGAGCTCTGCAGCTCAAAAAATCGGTTTTGATTTAATTATTTGTGGTGATGGTTCCGCTGATTTAAATGCACAACAAGTTAGTATCTTGATGGGCGAAACACTGCAAGTTCCTGCCATCAACGGTGTGAAGAAAGTCGTTTCAATCACCGCTAACACGGTAGTTATAGAGCGTGAGCTAGAAGATGAGATTGAAACGCTATCCATACCATTACCAGCCATTGTCGCTGTTACCTCCGATATTAACGTTCCCGTTATTCCATCAATGAAAGCAATTTTAGGCGCTGCTAAAAAACCCGTTCAAGCTTGGACGATGGCTGATATTGGCTTAGATAACGTTGCTGCTCTTTCTGCGCAATCTATTGCGGCACCTAAGCAAAAAGTCCGCCAGCGCATCATCATTGAAGGTGATGGCGAAGACCAAATTGCACAATTTGCTGAACATTTAAGAAAAATTATTTAATCGGAGGCGTTATGAGCAAATTATCAACCGTTTGGGTATTTAGTGACATGACTTCTCGCTTACCTGAACTTATCGGTGGCGCCCTTGCTCTAGGAGAGCAAGTCAATGTATTAGCACTTGATGACACACAAAGCTCACAAGCTTTCCAACTCGGTGCAACGCAAGTTTTTCAACTGGCAGGTAAACCTGACGATCGCATTATTGAAGATTATGCGGACACTATCGTTTCAACCATCAAACAGTATGGCGATAACGGTTTATTGCTATTACCTAACACCCGTAGGGGTAAATTATTAGCAGCACGTTTAGGCGCTAGACTGCAAGCAGCCGTTTCTAACGATGCGGCAGCAATTACAATCGAATCAGGAAAACCTGTTATTAAACATATGGTTTACGGTGGTCTAGCCTTTGGTCAAGAAACCTTAGAGAGCTCATTTTCGATTGCCACCCTCGCGACAGGTACATTTGAAGCTGCACAAAATGATGCATCACGTAGCGGTACGGCTCAAGCTGTGCAATGGGTCGAACCAAAACAATCTATTGTACGTACCTCGGTTCAGAAAAAAGCAGGTAACTCCGTTGAACTAGACAAAGCGCGTCTGGTAGTCAGTGTGGGTCGTGGGATTGGTAGCCAAGAGAACATTGCAATAGCCAAAACATTAGCAGATACCATTGGTGCTGAAATTGCCTGTTCACGCCCAGTCGCAGAAAATGAAAAATGGATGGAACATGAGCGCTACGTTGGGATCTCCAATTTGATGCTCAAACCAGAGCTTTATCTCGCAGTAGGGATTTCAGGTCAAATCCAGCACATGGTTGGTGCAAATGGAGCCCAAATTATTGTGGCCATTAACAAAGACAAAAATGCCCCTATTTTCCAATTCGCAGACTATGGGATCGTTGGGGATTTATTCAAAATCCTCCCGGTACTCACTCAACAACTGGCTAAATAAACCAAATAACAGTGGGGCTTTAGCCTCGCTGTTTAGTGACCTTTGGAGAAACTATGTCCGACGATATTTTTGATGCGATCATTGTAGGCGCTGGCCTAGCTGGTTCGGTTGCTGCACTGGTACTTGCCCGTGAAGGTGCTCAAGTTCTCCTAATTGAACGAGGAAACTACGCGGGCGGTAAAAACGTAACGGGTGGGCGAATGTATGCCCATAGTTTAGAACGGATCATTCCTGGGTTTACCCAAGACGCACCTATCGAACGCATGATCACCCGAGAAAAGCTGTCATTCATGACAGAAACTGGCGCTGTAACCGTCGATTTCCAAAATGCAGCTGAACAAAAACCAGAGGAAACCTCTTGGTCTGTGCTACGTGGCAAACTCGACCCATGGCTAGTTGAACAAGCTGAAAATGCTGGTGCACAGTGTATTACGGGGATTCGGGTTGATAAGTTAGTTGAACGCGATGGCAAGGTAGTTGGTGTTGAGGCTGATGGAGACGTACTTGAAGCTAAAGTGGTCATTTTAGCGGATGGCGTCAATTCACTGCTTGCCGAACAACTTGGTATGACAAAGCGCGTCAGTGCGGAACATGTCGCGGTTGGAGTAAAAGAGCTTATTGAGCTACCGAAAGATATCCTGGCTAACCGTTTTAATCTTAAAGAAAAAGAAGGTGTGGCATGGTTATTTGCAGGGGCTCCTACTGATGGCCTAATGGGAGGCGGCTTCCTATATACCAACGAAGATACGGTTTCTTTAGGCTTAGTTTGTGGTTTACACCACATGAAAGACGCCAAAAAATCTGTCCCTCAAATGCTAGAAGATTTTAAAAATCACCCTGCCGTTGCACCACTGATTGAAGGTGGGAAAATGGTCGAATATGCCGCACACGTCGTCCCTGAAGCTGGTCTAAAAATGCAATCCGAATTGGTACGCGATGGTGTTTTAATTGCCGGTGATGCTGCGGGTATGTGTATGAACTTAGGCTTTACCATTCGCGGAATGGACTTAGCGGTCGCTTCAGGTGAAGCCGCGGCAAATGCAGTACTCAACGCGATGAAAAAAGAGGACTTTAGTAAACAAGGACTCAGTGAGTACCTCAAATTACTCAACGAAGGCCCTCTTCGAGATATGAACATGTACCAAAAAATGCCTGAATTTTTGGATAATCCACGCATGTTCTCTGCCTATCCAGAAATGGCTGTCGGTATTGCGAAAAAGCTATTCACTATTTCAGATGAAGCTCCTATCCCGCTGCGTAAGACCATGTTACAACACGCGAAAAAAGTGGGCTTTATGAATTTGCTCAAGGATGGAATCAAAGGAGTCAGAGCAATATGAGTAATCCAGTCAACGTTGATATCAAACTCGGTATTAATAAATTTAATGTCGATGAAGAAAACCCACATATTGTTGTGAAAGAGCATCCAGACATGCAGGTGCTTGAAACATTAACCAAAGCCTGCCCAGCAGGTTTGTATAAAAAACAAGAAGATGGTTCAGTTCGTTTCGACTATGCAGGCTGCCTTGAATGTGGCACTTGCCGTATTCTAGGCCTAGATAGTGCATTAGAAAAATGGGAATACCCACGCGGCACATTTGGCATTGAATTTCGTTACGGCTGATTATTTCGTATTACTCTCGAAGTGACATGCTTCGAGAGCTTTTGAGCGGTTATTTGCGCTGATACAGGGATGCATAATGAAACCAAAAAGTTTTGATGACATTCAATTTTCTTCCGTTCACCGGCGGATCATGCTGTGGGGTAGCGGTGGGCCTTTTCTGGATGGTTATGTGTTAGTCCTGATTGGCGTTGCTTTAGAACAACTTACCCCTGTATTAAGCTTAAGTAGCGAATGGATTGGCTTACTCGGAGCAGCAACACTTGCGGGCCTCTTCATAGGAACCTCCCTATTCGGCTATATTTGTGACCAAGTCGGTCGCCGCAAAATGTTCTTAATTGATATTGTTGCCATTGGTGCTATTTCTGTTGCGACCATGTTTGTCTCAACACCGATGGAGCTGCTCATCATGCGGTTCTTAATCGGGATAGTAATTGGTGCAGATTACCCGATTGCAACGTCAATGATCACCGAATTCTCTAATACCAAACAACGCGCATTTGCTGTCGGTTTTATTGCGGCAATGTGGTATGTGGGCGCAACCTGTGCCAATCTCGTCGGTTATATGCTGTATGACGTTCAAGATGGCTGGCGCTGGATGCTTGGCAGTGCAGTTATCCCCTGCATCGTCATTTTAATAGGCCGTTTTGATTTACCGGAGTCCCCTCTTTGGCTTATTCGTAAAGGCCGGGTCAAAGAGTGCGAAAAAATGATGGAAAAGCTGTTTGGCCAGCCCGTGGTATTCGAAGCTGAAGAACAACAAAAAACACATTTCCTCCAGTTATTCACTAAGCGCCATTTTTCTTTCGTTCTATTCACTGCCATTATTTGGACCTGCCAAGTGATCCCGATGTTTGCAATTTACACCTTTGGCCCACAAATTGTTGGCCAGCTCGGTTGGGATCAAGGGAAAAATGCCGCACTAGGTAACGTGGTTATCAGCCTATTCTTTATGTTAGGCTGCTTACCCGCGATGTATTGGCTAAATAAAATGGGACGGCGGCCACTATTGATTGGTAGTTTTGCCATTATGACTCTTGCACTGGCGATACTTGGGCTATTCTCAAACCTCGGTATTTGCCTTGTGATTATTATGTTTGGCATTTACGCATTCTTTTCAGGCGGCCCCGGTATTTTACAATGGCTCTATCCTAATGAACTATTCCCAACAGATATCCGTGCCTCTGCCGTTGGGGTAATTATGTCCATCAGCAGGATTGGAACCATTTTTTCAACATGGGCACTACCGCTATTTATCACTAAATACGGCGTCAGTTCGGTAGTGCTGATGGGGGCGGGTGTTTCACTTATAGGGTTGATTGTCTCAGTTCTATTTGCCCCCGAAACCAAAGGCTTAACCTTAGCGCAAACCTCAGTGATGGGTATTCGGCGTGGAAAGAAGTAAGAGAAGCAAGAGAAGTTACTACGATGAGCAATTATATCCAATACGCTAAATAGTTTGGGTTA
>NZ_JAMPNU010000016.1:0-31691 GCF_028479505.1 Providencia sp. PROV205
CTAGGGCGAATGAACGCGGCCAACAACGCCACAGCCAAAATATGACACGTATTTAGTTGGTTGAGAATGGCATGATCTCATACCAAACCAGCAACCAAATAGTCACATAGGCAAAAATCGCGGCAATAATATCATCAATCATAATACCAAAACCGCCGCTGACTTTTCGGTCAAAAAACCGTATCGGCCATGGCTTCCACATGTCATAAATGCGGAAAATAAAGAATGCGGTGATGACCCACTCATAATCAACAACAGGGATCGCCATTAGCGTAATCCACATCCCGATAAATTCATCCCAAACAATACTGCCATGGTCATGAATTTTCATATCGTCGGAAGTGCGCTGGCAAATTAGGCAACCAATCCAAAAACCCACGACAATGAGTACCCACACACTCCAAATTGGCATATTTGCCATTAATAACCAAAAAGGTATCGCAGCAAGAGAGCCCATTGTGCCAGGCACAATAGGCGAAAGGCCACTACCAAACCCCGTAGCCAATAAGTGCCAAGGATTACGCATATTTAGCCGTTTTTTTGCTTCTGCTTTTTCTTGGCGACTTGCCATTCTATGCACCTTCCGAAACAAAATGATCGAAACCTTTTAGATTTACATCAACTTCTTGGTTATTGCAAAAGTAGCTAATTCCTTCAGACTGCGGCTTAATTTGCCCGATACACGTAAAGCCTGATCCCGTATGCGCTAATGCCATCTCTAACGCCCCACGATTAATTTCAGGAACGGTAAAACAGAGTTCGTAATCTTCACCACCACTCAAAGACCATAAACGCCCTTGCTCAATACTACAACTTTGTTTCAACGCTTCTGATTGAGGCAATGCATCTAAATTAATGCGTGCGCCACAACCACTCGCTTTCAAGATATGGTTAAGATCAGAAACTAAACCATCCGAAATATCAATTGCTGAAGAAGCAAGGTTTCTCAACGCTTGGCCTTGTAAAATACGTGGCTGCGGACGTAAATGACGCGCAATTAGCCATTCTTGATGTTCTACATTTTTAACATTCAGCTTATCTTGCAAAATAGCTAAGCCAGCTGCGCTATCACCTAGAGTGCCCGTGACATAAATCCAATCACCATTGCGCGCCCCTGCGCGAGACATCGCCTTACCATTCGGTACTAAGCCATGAACCGTGTAGGTTAAACTCATTGGTCCGCGTGTTGTATCACCACCAATCAATTGCATTCCATAATAGTTAAGCTGTTCAAACAAACTATCACTAAAGGATTGCAACCAATCACAATCAACGCAAGGCAATGTAATTGCTAAAGAAACCCATGCAGGATCCGCCCCCATCGCCGCAAGGTCACTTAAATTAGAGGCTAATGATTTATAAGCAAGATCAGCTGGTGAAATGGTTGGTAGGAAGTGAATACCAGAAACAAGAGTGTCAGTGCTTACAGCAAGTTGCTGTTTTTCTGGAATGGTCATCAACGCACAGTCATCCCCAATACCGATATTAACATCACGTCGGTTAGTGGTTTGACGGTTAAAATAACGCGCGATGAGGTCAAATTCGCCATATGACATGGTAGATTTTCCGTTTTCGCTATATCTATTTTCGTTTGAGACGAAGCAAATAATTTACACCCTAATAATTCAATAATAGGTAAATAATGCATAATTGCTAACCTAAATAACGTATCTAATTGGCCACAATTATTTTTCGCTCACCTATCATTGAAATATCGCGAGCATATAAACACAAAGGTAGACTGGAACCCAGCCTACCTATTCATTACCGTAGTGCAACAGGAGGGAACCCTGGTATTATTATTTTTTACGGCGAACCGCAGGTGCAGCTTTATCTAATACACCGTTAACGAATTTATGGCTATCTTCTGCGCCAAAAACTTTCGCTAATTCAATACCTTCATTGATTGCAACTTTATAAGGTACATCTTCACGGAAACTTAATTCAAACATGGAGACACGTAAAATCGCTTTTTCTACCTGCCCTAACTCTTCGAGCTGACGAGATAAATAAGGCGCCATCAGTTGATCAAGTTTTGTCGCGTTGGTCGCAACACCTGATAACAGTTCACGAAAATAGTTTACGTCAACGTCTGACATGTCCTGTTCAGCAATAAACTCATATTCGACTTCAGCAATTGGATTGCCAGATAATTGCCATGAATAAATGGCCTGTACAGCACACTCACGAGCGCGGCGACGAGCAGCAGGTTTCACAAGATTCCCCTTAAATTTAAAAACTGTACACAAAAAACACTTGTTGCATTGCGTTATCTACACCATTGTGGCGAAAAAACGGCAACATAGAGCTAATTGTGTATTATTTGCCTTTGATGGCCTTAATTACATTAATCATTTCCAGTGCTGTCAGTGCAGCTTCAGCACCTTTATTACCTGCTTTAGTACCCGCACGTTCAATGGCTTGTTCGATATTTTCAGTGGTTAACACACCAAAAGTCACTGGCACTTCACTGTTCATCGCGACATGGGATAGGCCGGAGCTACATTCACCTGCAACATATTCAAAGTGAGCGGTACCGCCACGAATAACCGTACCTAATGCAATGACTGCATCGTATTTATTCGTTTCAACTAATGCTTTTGTGGTCAACGGTAGCTCATAAGCGCCTGGAACCCACACAATTGTAATGTTGTCATTTGAAACCTGACCAATGCGTTCTAACGCATCAACAGCACCTTCCAGCAGACTATCATTAATAAAGTTGTTAAAACGAGCGATAGCGA
The DNA here is from genome assembly GCF_028479505.1 of Providencia sp. PROV205. Lineage (NCBI taxonomy): Bacteria > Pseudomonadati > Pseudomonadota > Gammaproteobacteria > Enterobacterales > Morganellaceae > Providencia > Providencia sp. PROV205. Next base: position 2,745 of record NZ_JAMPNU010000016.1, read on the forward strand.
TAGCAACACGCGCTTGTGGCGCAGCAACAACACCTTTAATTACGTTCATAGCCTTCCTCTAATATTAATTATAACCCGCGGGGCGCGGATTTTATCACATTCTTTCGTGTATCGTACGTATGATTTTCAAAAAAACCACTGACCATACGGGACGAAGCCTGACACGTAGGTCTGGCCCAACTTGTGTCACTTCTGTAAATTCAAACTTTGGCGCATCAATAAGGGCATTAAGCGGTGGGAAGTCCACTAGGCCTCGAGCGCTATTTCCTAATAATTTAGGCGCAATATAGACAATCAGCTCATCCACTAAACCTAACTTAAGCAATGAGCCTGCAAGTTTTGCCCCTGCCTCAACCCAAATGCTATTCACATTACGTTTAGCCAGTTGCATCATCAAAATGACGAGGTCAGTGCCGTTTTCATCTGCAGGAATAGCGATTTGCTCAACTTGCCCCTGCCATACTGCATTTTCATCTGGGTTTGAACGCACTAACCAACATTCGCCATCTAATTGAGTGACACGATGCTCAGAAGTCACTCGATTGTGGTTATCTAGCACAATACGGATGGGTTGACGGACTTGTTCTTCAGGGTAAATTTGCTGAATATTACTAGGTAATTCTTTCCAACGTACCGTTAAAGAAGGGTCATCGGCAACCACGGTGCTGCTGGTACTTAAGATAGCACTAGCCTCGGCTCGAAGAGCTTGCACATCTTTGCGAGCTGCGGGGCTGGTGATCCATTTACTTTCCCCAGTTCCAAGGGCGGTTTTGCCATCTAGTGAAGCGGCGAGTTTTAATTGAATATAGGGAAAGCCAGTACGCATACGTTTTAAGAAGCCGCGGTTAGCCGCTTCTGCATCATCTAATAAAACATTACTGCGCGTTTCAATTCCTGCTTGCGACAACATATACAAACCGCGGCCCGCAACTTGAGGGTTTGGGTCTTGCATGGCAGCGACGACTCGGCTTACACCTGCATTGATCAGCGCTTCTGCGCAAGGCGGGGTACGGCCGTGATGGCTACAAGGCTCAAGGGTGACATAAGCTGTTGCCCCTTGCGCTTTATCACCGGCCATTCTTAATGCGTGAACCTCAGCATGGGGTTCACCTGCTTTTTGGTGATACCCCTCACCAACAATGACACCATCACGCACAATCACGCACCCAACATTTGGATTAGGTGATGTGGTAAAACGCCCTTTTCGTGCCAATTCAAAGGCACGAGCCATATAAATGTTGTCTTGTTCAATCATTGGCGTTAATCCTGTAATTTAGCGATTTCTTCGCCAAACTCACGCACATCTTCAAAACTGCGATAAACAGAAGCAAAACGGATATAGGCAACTTTATCGAGCTTTTTCAGCTCATCCATAACCAAACTGCCAATTAATTTCGACGGAACTTCACGTTCCCCGGTTGCCCGAAGCTGGGATTTAATCGAAATAATAGCTTGTTCAATGGCATCAGAACTTACAGGTCGTTTTTCTAATGCCTTTTGCATACCCCGATTAAGCTTTTCTTCATCAAAAGGTTCGCGGATATCATCGCTTTTAATGACCCTAGGCATGACCAGTTCAGCAACTTCAAAGGTTGTGAAGCGCTCATGACAAAGTAAACATTGGCGGCGTCTACGGACTTGGGACCCTTCACCGACCAGACGCGAGTCAATAACTTTCGTATCTACAGCTGAGCAGAATGGGCAGTGCATAGCGTTTCCTGAATCTATTTAGGGGGAGGTAGTTTACCCTACTATGCAAGAAAAAACACCCTAGAAGATGTCTCCTAGGGTGCTCTTGCTGCTCTTCATATTTCGCGTTGTAGGGGTGTTGGCATCGCTTATTAACCCTAGTCACATACTTTTGTATGCTCCTAGGGATATCGTTCACTTGCTGCCTACTCACAACACGAACTATTTTGAGTGCTAATTGACTTAGTTATTCATCGTTTTTAAAACTAAGGCAGTAATGACTCTTGGTCTGCGCCTTCTTTTTCGACTTTCGCTTGCATCAAGTGTTCACGTTTCATACCCATCTTCAGTGCTAATGCAGAAGCCACATAAATAGATGAGATAGTACCGATAGTTACACCGATTAACATAACCAATGAGAAGCCTTCCAGCATTGCACCGCCAAATAGGTACAGCATCAGAACCACTAATAATGTGGTGGCTGATGTCATGATGGTACGGCTCAATGTTTGCGTCAAAGAGACGTTCATGATTTCGTATGGCGTACCACGGCGAATTTTACGGAAGTTCTCACGGATACGGTCTGATACAACGATACTGTCGTTCAGTGAGTAACCGATAACCGACATCAATGATGCCACGATAGTCATATCTATCTCAATATGGAACAGAGACAGAATTCCTAAAGTAATTATCACGTCATGCGCGAGTGACAATACCGCACCCGCAGCTAAGCGCCATTCAAAACGGAAGCCGACATAAATCAAGATACAAATCAACGCAGTTAACAGAGCCAAAGCCCCTGTTTGCGCCAACTCAGCACCGACACTCGGCCCAACGAATTCAATACGCTTAACGGTTGCTTTATCATCTACACTCTGGTTGATGATTGTGATAATTTCTTTCCCAACTTCTTGACCCGCAGTGCCTTCAATTGGCGGAATGCGGATCATGATGTCGCGGCTGCTACCAAAGTTTTGGATTAATGGATCTTTATGGTTCGAGTTAGACAAGCTATCACGAATTTTATCCAAATCAGCTGGCTGACTTAAGTTGATTTCAATGACCGTACCACCAGTGAAATCTAAGCCCCAGTTAAAACCTTTGACGCCAATAATCACAAAAGAAGCAATCAGTAATACGATAGAAATACTAAAGGCAACGTTGTCCCAGCGCATAAAGTCATAGACTTTACGACCATAGTTCAATTGTTCAACAGTATAATCCTGTGCCACAACGTGCTCCTTAAATTGACAGCTTGTTAATACGTTTACCGCCGTAAAGCAGGTTCACGATAGCACGTGTACCGACGATAGCTGTAAACATAGAGGTTGCGACACCAATCGCTGTCGTAATCGCAAAGCCTTTAATCGACCCAGTACCCACTGCATAAAGAATAATCGCAGTGATAAGTGTCGTTAAGTTTGCGTCTGTAATACTTGAGAAGGCGCCTTTATAGCCTTCATGAATCGCTTGCTGGACAGACCGCCCATTTCGCAGCTCTTCTTTTATCCGCTCATTGATAAGAACGTTCGCATCGACGGCAACCGCAAGGGTTAACACGATACCGGCTATACCTGGCATGGTGAGTGTCGCGCCCGGTAATAAGGACATTACACCAACAATTAACACCAAGTTTGCCAACAGCGCACTACTCGCAATCAAACCAAATTTACGATAGTAAATAATCATAAATAGGATAGAAGCTAACAGGCCTGCGATACAAGCTTTTAGCCCTTGCTCGATATTTTGCATACCCAGTGTTGGACCAATGGTTCGTTCTTCAACAATTTGGATTGGTGCAATCAACGCACCCGCACGTAACAGTAATGAAAGCTGGCGAGCTTCAGTGCCGTTAGTAATACCGGTAATACGGAATTTACTACCAAAACGCGCAGAAATACGTGCCGCATTGATGACTTTTTCATCTTTCACCAAAATTGAACGGCCTGTTGCGTCTTTTTTGCCACTGTCTTTGTATTCAACAAACAGCGTTGCCATCAGCTTGTCTTGGTTATCACGCGTAAAGTCAGACATGATAGAGCCACCAGCACTATCTAGGCTGATACTCACTTGTGGTTGACCATTTTCATCCGCTTCAGAGGTTGAATCGGTAATATGGTCACCCGTTAAGATCACACGCTTATATAATACGTAAGGCATGCCTTCACGGTCATATTTAACTTCTGAGTCACCTGGTACACGACCACTTTCTGCTGCTGAAGAATCGACTGAAGTATTCACCAAACGGAATTCTAATGTCGCTGTCGCACCTAAAATTTCTTTTGCGCGAGCGGTATCTTGAATACCCGGTAATTCAACGACAATTCGGTCAGCACCTTGGCGTTGAACAAGTGGCTCCGCAACACCTAATTGGTTTACACGGTTGCGAATAATAGTAATGTTCTGAGAAACAGCATAGTTACGTGCTTCACGTAAGCGCTCGTCGGTCATAACAGCAATCATAGTGTTATCGCTGCCATCACTAAAGACTAAGTCTGGGTATTTACGAGACAATGCTTTTTCAGCTTGGCTACGATCATCCGCGTTACGGAAGCGAACTTCCACGCTGTAATCATTGCCTTTACGAATAGAAGAGTACGCAATGCCTTCTTGACGCAGGTCATTACGCAAACCATCCATGTTTTGTTCCTGCAATTTACCTAATGCAGTGTCCATATCAACTTCCATCAGGAAGTGAACCCCACCACGCAGATCAAGACCAAGCTTCATCGGTTCACCACCGACAGCTTCAAGCCACTTAGGCGTTGCAGGTGCAAGGTTTAATGCAACAACATACTGGTCACCCAGTGCATTCATGATCACTTCACGCGCACGTAACTGAACATCAGAGTTGTTGAATCGGGCTAAAATCGCCCCATTTTCTAGAGAGATAGATTTACTCTCAATTTTATCGTCTTTTAACGATTTTTGGACTTGGATCAGCGTTTGTTCATTGGCGGCGGTTCCCCGCACGCCAGTGATCTGAACAGCCGGATCCTCACCATATAGGTTTGGAAGCGCATAAAGCAAACCGATGAGGATCGCACAGATCAACATCAGATACTTCCACAAAGGATAACGGTTTAGCACGGCAGTTCCCTTCGGGAGAATCAGAATTAAATTGCTTTCATTGTGCCTTTAGGTAAAACAGCAGCAACGAAATCACGTTTGATGGTTACTTCTGTGTTCTCACTCAGCTCAAGAACCACATAACCGGTTTCAGACACTTTAGTTACACGTCCGATTAAACCACCAGTTGTTAAAACTTCATCACCTTTAGTGATAGATTCCATCAATTTACGGTGTTCTTTCGCACGTTTTTGCTGTGGACGCAAAATCATGAAATAGAAGATCAGCGCGAAAACAACAAGCATGATAACCATCGTGTATGGACTACCTTGCGCTGGTGCACCTGCTGATGCCGCTGCTTCAGAAATAAAAAAACTCATTCAACTTTCCTCATTGTTTTATTGAAAGCAATTTTACATACAAAAAAGCTAAGTTTGATATGCTACACAGATTAGTGGCATTTCGCACTTAAATTCACTCGATATTTAATGAAGGTTCGGGTTTACCAATCTTTTGGTAAAAATCTTTAGCAAACTCTTCAAAATTCCCATTTTCAATAGCTTGGCGAATACCGGCCATCAAGCGTTGGTAATAACGTAAATTATGAATGGTATTGAGCCTTGCACCAAGAATTTCATTACATCTATCAAGGTGATGCAGGTAAGCACGGCTATAATGACGACAAGTATAGCAGTCACAATCAGCATCCAGTGTTGATGTGTCTGATTTATACTTAGCATTACGAATTTTTACCACGCCATTTGTCACAAATAAATGTCCATTTCGTGCATTTCGCGTTGGCATCACGCAATCGAACATATCAATACCGCGGCGAACACCTTCCACTAAGTCTTCCGGTTTTCCTACGCCCATTAAATAGCGTGGTTTTTCTGCCGGAATTTGCGGGCAAACATGTTCTAAAATACGGTGCATATCTTCTTTCGGTTCGCCTACGGCTAAGCCGCCTACAGCGTACCCATCAAAGCCGATTTCCACCAGCCCCTTAACTGAAATATCACGTAAATCTTCGTAAACACTGCCTTGAATGATACCAAACAGTGCATTTTTGTTGTTCAGTTCGTCAAAACGTTGACGGCTACGTGCAGCCCAACGCAGCGACATTTCCATTGATGTCTTTGCATAGTCCCAATCCGCAGGGTATGGCGTACATTCGTCAAAAATCATGACAATGTCTGAGCCGAGGTCATACTGGATTTCCATCGACTTTTCAGGGCTTAAGAAGACCTTTTCACCGTTGATAGGGTTACGGAAGTGCACACCTTCTTCTTTAATTTTGCGCATCGCACCAAGGCTAAAGACCTGAAAACCACCTGAGTCGGTCAAAATTGGGCCTTGCCATTGCATAAAGTCATGGAGGTCACCATGTAACTTCATGATTTCTTGACCTGGGCGTAACCACAGGTGAAAAGTATTCCCCAATAAGATTTGCGCGCCAGTCTCTTTGACTTCTTCGGGAGTCATGCCTTTAACCGTACCGTAGGTTCCTACTGGCATAAATGCAGGGGTTTCCACCACGCCGCGCTCAAACACTAAGCGACCACGGCGTGCATTGCCATCGGTCGTCTGTAATTCGTATTTCACATTTGCCTCCTAGCAGCAGAAAAACAGTCTGTTGCTATCGATAATATTAATTTGCTAAGCAAGCAGCTGCTGCCACCGCTTAAAACTGATTACTCACCAATTTTCTCGGAACTGGCATGCGCATTCGGCGTGATGAACATCGCATCACCGTAACTAAAGAAACGGTATTTTTGTTCCACCGCTTCTTTATACGCACTCATGGTGTTTTTGTATCCAGCAAACGCAGAAACCAACATAATTAATGTAGATTCAGGTAAGTGGAAGTTGGTGATTAGCGCATCTATCACCTGATATTCATACCCAGGGTAAATAAAGATTTGGGTATCATCAAAAAATGGAGCAATTAAAGCACCTTGGCTCGCTTTTGCGGCACTTTCTAGCGACCGAACAGACGTCGTTCCAACAGCAATAACGCGATTGCCTCGTGCTTTACAGGCTAAAACAGCGTCTACGACCTCTTGTGGCACTTCTGCATATTCCGAATGCATAATGTGATCTTCGATAGTATCAACACGCACAGGTTGAAAAGTACCGGCTCCTACATGCAATGTCACAAACGCCATTTCTACGCCTTTTTGGCGCAATGCTTCAAGTAACGGTTCATCAAAGTGCAAGCCTGCCGTTGGTGCTGCAACAGCACCCGGTTTTTCGCTATACACGGTTTGATAAAGTTCTTTATCTGACTCTTCATCAGGGCGATCGATATAAGGCGGCAGAGGCATATGACCAATTTGGTTTAGAATGCTTAATACATCACGTTCATCGTCGAAACGTAGTTCAAACAATGCACCATGACGCGCAACCATCGTTGCCTTCACGCTTTCATCTTCGCCTAGCAGTAATTCAGCCCCTTCTTTTGGTGCTTTTGATGCCCTAACATGAGCAAGTACGCGGTGTTCATCCAACATACGCTCAATCAAAACTTCAATTTTACCGCCGCTAACTTTACGCCCAAATAACCGTGCAGGGATCACGCGAGTGTTATTGAACACCAGCAAGTCACCGCGCTCCAATTTTTCTAGAATATCGGTAAAAACACCATGCGTGAGCTGCCCTGAGCCACCATCTAAGCTTAATAAGCGGCAAGCGCTACGCTCAGCCTGTGGATAATGGGCAATTAGTTCTTCAGGTAATTCAAAAGTAAAATCAGAAACACGCATTGTATTGACATCAATCTAAAAAAACAGGCGACTAGTCTAGTGCCGCACCGACTTTGGCGCAAGAAATAAGCGCAAAATCGCACAAAAAAACACCATTATTTAACAAATATTTTGTTAGTAAAAAATTCTGTACGCTATTTATCCATTCAAAGAATGAATTATTTCAATTTTACTCAACTTTTATGACACATTAACTTCCGTCTTTTTTTCTTTTTCTTTTTCTTTTTCTTTTTCTTTTTCTTTTTCTACTAAATAAATATACCCCATGAATTTCGAATTAGAGCAAGGCAGCAAGCAAATTGATCCCTAGGAGCATACATCAGTATGTGACTAGGGTCGGTTTGTGCAGCTAACACGGCTATAATTTGAAAGGCATCGGGTATATCATAGGAGGATGAATTACCTAGCTCACCTCCACCTGGCCCACCTCGCTGACAGCTCATTGCTCGGCAACATCATGGCTGACTACGTCCGCGGTAACCCTACGGGCCTTTATTCATCCGACATTGTCTCTGGTATCTTTATGCATCGAGCCGTCGACCGCATTACAGATACCCACCCTTTAGTCAAAGAAGCTAAACTACTGTTTCGCGAGGAATACCGTCGGGTCGCTCCTATTACATTAGATTTAGTTTGGGACCATTTTTTATCTTTGCATTGGTCAACTATTGAGCCATCAATACCGCTAGCGGACTTTGTACGGGACTGCCGAAAAATAATTGAGCCTCAGCTTTGTCATACCCCTGAAAAGTTTCAGGAGCTAAATGAATATCTTTGGCCCCAACAGTGGCTGATACACTACGCAGATAAGAATTATATTGGAAAATCACTCAATGGAATGGCAAAACGGCGTCCCAAGCTCAGTGCGTTAAGTGGTTCATTTAACGACTTTTTATTGCAGTATGATGCGTTGGAAAATATTTTTTTTCAATTTTACCCACAAATGATGGCCAATGCGCTGCAACATTTTTTTGTACAGAGTGTCACAATTAACACAAAGGAATAAATTAAAGCTTGCACTTTAGTGGAATAAAACTATCTTATTGATATTAATTTGATAAACCAGTATTATTGATAGTCAAAACCTATCACAATAATCGGTTTAAATGTCTTTATTATCAAAAGATATTTTTCTATTCTTTTAGAAGTCTATGTCCACATTATTTATCAGTGATTAAATCATCGGTGATAAATAGACAGGACAAAAAACTTTAATTCAAACTCATAGGAGTAAATTATGGTTCTGGTAACACGTCAAGCCCCTGACTTTACTGCTGCAGCTGTTTTAGGTAATGGTGAAATTGTTGATAACTTCAACCTGAAAACCCACCTGAACGGCCGTCCAGCTGTGATCTTCTTCTGGCCAATGGACTTTACTTTCGTTTGTCCGTCAGAACTGATCGCATTCGACCACCGCTACGAAGAATTCAAAAAACGTGGCGTAGAAGTTGTTGGTGTTTCTTTTGACTCTGAGTTTGTTCATAACGCATGGCGTAAAACACCTGTCGATAACGGCGGTATTGGTGAAGTTAAATACCCAATGGTTGCTGATATCAAACGTGAAATCATCAAAGCTTACGGTATCGAACACCCAGATGCAGGCGTTGCACTGCGTGGTTCTTTCCTCGTTGACAAAAACGGCGTTGTCCGTCACCAAGTCGTTAATGACCTGCCATTAGGCCGTAACATTGACGAAATGCTGCGTATGGTTGACGCGCTGCAATTCCACGAAGAGCACGGTGATGTTTGCCCAGCTCAGTGGGAAAAAGGCCAAGAAGGTATGAATGCATCTCCAAAAGGCGTTGCTGACTACCTGACTAAAAACTCTGCAAAACTGTAATTCGTTACGCGAGTTTTTGAAAAGCGGGCATTAAGCCCGCTTTTTACTTTTTGTGAACCAAGTCTATCTTTTCTCTTCCTACTCGCAATTATTCCACTCAGTTAACAATTCTTAACTCAAATACTCAATGTTTTGTATTATTGTGTGCTATACATTAAAAACACAAATAATTAACAAATCATTCATATTGAATATTTGTGCAATAGAACACCTCAATTAACCTTAACTGGGAGATACGAATGATAAAAACATCATTACGCCCTGCGGTTCTACTTCTTTCCTTATTCCTTACCAGTCAACTATATGCCGCCTCCGAACCTGCGGTTGAAGCGAAAAAAGGCATGGTTGTTTCTTCCCAACACTTAGCATCACAAATTGGAGCGGATATTCTAAAGTCAGGCGGCAATGCCATTGATGCAGCGGTTGCGGTAGGGTATGCACAAGCGGTTGTTAACCCTTGTTGTGGCAATATCGGTGGTGGTGGCTTTATGACCATTCACCTAGCCGATGGCAAAGATTTATTCATCAACTTTAGAGAAACTGCCCCCGGTGCCGCTAGCGCAGATATGTATCTAGATAAAGATGGTCAGCTTATCAAAGATGCCAGCTTGTATGGCTACCTCGCATCTGGCGTACCCGGAACAGTCAAAGGCCTCGATTATGCCTTAGAAAAATATGGTACGATGAGCCGCCAGCAGGTGATGGCTCCTGCTATCAAATTAGCAAGGGAAGGTTTTACTCTAACCCGTGCAGATACCGATGTTCTCGACACCACAACAGAACGTTTTAAACAAGACCCAGAAGTCGCGCGTATCTTCTTAAAACCAGATGGCAGTGCCTTCCAACCAGGCGACTTATTAGTCCAAACCGATTTAGCTAACACACTAGAAAAAATTGCCAAAAATGGCCCATCTGCCTTTTATGAAGGAGAAATCCCCAAAATTGTTGAAGAAGCGTCCAAGAAAAATGGCGGGATTTTGACAGCAAAAGATTTTGCGGATTTTACCATCACTGATACAGCGCCAGTGAGCTGCACCTATAGAGGATATCAATTTATTTCAGCACCACCTCCTAGTTCAGGCGGGGTAACTATCTGCCAAACGCTTAATATCTTAGAAGGGTATGACCTCAAAGAAATGGGCTTTAACTCTGCGGACTATATTCATACTCTTACAGAAGCAATGCGCCATGCTTACATGGATAGAAATACCTTCTTAGGTGACCCTAAATTTGTCGATAACCCGACGAAAAAATTACTGAGTAAAGCCTATGCGGAAGAGTTACGTAAAGAAATCAAACCCAATCAAGCAACGCCATCAACCCAAGTTCAACCGGGAATAGGGCCACACGAAAAACCAGAGACAACGCATTACTCTGTAGTAGATGAAAAAGGAAATGCTGTTTCAACGACTTACACGATTAATGGCCGGTTTGGTTCTGTCGTTATCCCTCCGGGGACAGGGTTCTTCTTAAACGATGAAATGGATGATTTCACCACGAAAGTCGGCGAGAAGAATTTATATGGCTTAGTACAAGGGGAACGCAACTCTATTGCACCGGGTAAACGCCCATTATCCTCCATGAGCCCGACTATCGTGACGAAAGATGGCAAAGTATTTTTAGTTCTCGGTTCACCGGGAGGCTCACGGATTATTTCAATTACGCTGCAAACCGCTTTAAATATTATCGACCATGGTATGCCGCCACAAGAAGCGGTTAATGCACCACGCATTCACCACCAGTGGCTCCCTGACGAGGTTTATTATGAGCAAAGAGGCGTTTCTAAAGACACCTTAGCGCTCCTCGATAAAATGGGTTACCAGATGGTTGAACAAACACCATGGGGTGCCGCCGAGCTGATTATGGTCGCGATCCCTGAAGGCGCTGGTGTTAGTGCCAAATCTTCAGGTAATGATTCCGCTGTTTCGGGGAAAGTTCGTGAAGGCTTCATTTATGGCTCTAACGATGTACGCCGTCCAGCAGGTAGTGCAGTTGGGGTTGATTAATCGCTGTCGAAGGATCCAACCCCTTCACTGATGGGGTTGGATTAAATATGAATGGCCCTCAACTCATTAATCAGGCTTGGTTTCTTTTCTAAAAGATACAACAATTTGAGGGCTATTCCTGATGGAAACCGACGTTGTTGTTCCCAGCTACGGACCAAATCAACACTAGAACCTATCGCTTCTGCAAACTCTTGTTGTTTCATACCAGAGTGTTTACGAATAGCTTTAACATCTGGTAGTTCGAAGCGATGAATATTTTCACTAGCAGGAACTAATTCACCTTTCTCGATAGCAACCATCTCTTCTAAGCTACTCACTAAATCGTCAAAAAGCTTTTTTCCCATACCATTATCCTTATTACATAACTCATTCAATTCTATATTTTAAATAATTCGAGCGGCAGTTAGGTGATAAAGGAAGATAGACGGAAAGCATAGATAAACTATGTGACTCGGCTATCTGAGCGTAATCAACACCGCTGCAACTTGAAAGATTACGAGTATATTTAACCATTAAGCAAGCTTTTGAATGATTGCTCGTAAAATCGCTTTTTCTTGTTCATTCAAATCTTCCTTTGCGTTCTTAGTATAAATCGTAAGCAAATACAACCTACCGCTCATGGTTCTGTTATAATAGATAACCCTAACACCACCACGTTTTCCTTTATTTAAGGCTCTCCAACGTATTTTTCTACATCCTCCAGAGCGGCTTATTACGTCACCATACTCATAGTTTTCTAATAAGAAGGCCTGAAATAATTGAAATTCATTATCTTCCATAATTAGTTTACGTTGCTGACTAAAAATTCTAGTTTCAACAAACTCTAAATAATTCATTTGCACCTCCTTGCGCATTTCCTATCCAATCTACTAGTACTCCGTACTAACTTCAACAAAAAAATATCATTAGCCCCATTCAAAACGAGTTATGTAACCGCTCTGGTTACACAAAAAAAGGCCGCTAACATTAGCGGCCCTTCGATTCAATAATTGAAATTACTATACTTGTTTATGCTGCGCAGCGGGTGCCACAAACTTATCGCATAAAATCGCAATAACCATCACAACAATAGTGGGTAATACCCAGACTAAATCTTGTTTATACAGTGGCATTGCGGTCATCCATTCAGGGATATAACCTTTAAGATGATCTGACGCTTTTACCGCACCAATTAAACCAACCACAAAACTGACTAACATTGTCGGTGCAATCACTATCGTAGGGTTTTTCCACCACTTCAAAGTAAAGCTTAATAAAATTAATACGATACAAGGTGGATAAATTGAAACTAGCACCGGTAATGAGAAGGCGATTAGCTTACTTAAACCTAAGTTTGAGATCACCATAGAGAACACACCCAGGATCAGCACCAGTTTACGGTAAGAGATCGGTACATAGCGGCTAAAGAACTCTGCACAAGCACACGTTAAGCCTACAGCCGTTACCATACAAGCAACAAAGATTAATACCGCAAGGAAGAAGCTACCATAATTACCAAAAGTATATTGGACATAGGTATGTAAAATATCAGCGCCATCCGCAGGGTTTGGAATTAACGAACCACTATTCTCACCTAACTTAAACAGTGACAAATAGACCAGCGTTAATAATACCCCTGCAATTAACCCTGCCCACATAGTATAACGGGTTAATAATGAAGAGTTTTCGATACCCCTTGAACGCGCAGCATTAACAATAACGATACCAAATACCATCGCACCGAGGGTATCCATTGTCAGGTAACCATTGATAAAGCCGTTCGAGAAAGCCATCTCACGGTATTCTATTGTAGAAGGGATCGGGTCCCCCGCTGGCCACATAACAGCCGCAATACCCAAAATAGCCAGAGCTAACATTTTTACAGGCGCTAAAATGTGCCCAACGCTATCGAGCAATTTTCCTGGGTATAATGAAATACCGATAACGAGAACGAAGTAAACCACGCTGTAGATCAGTAACAGCAAATCGGACTCACCACCGAATAAAGGTGCGATGCCGACTTTATAGGACACAGTTGCCGTTCTTGGTGTGGCAAATAGTGGCCCTACCGACAAATAAGCAACAACAGCCAATAGTAGCCCTGCAGTTTTGCCGACAGGCGTACTGAGCGCTTCAATGCCCCCACCTACTTTAGCCAGCGCAATAACCGTTAAAACAGGTAGACCCACACCAGTAACCAAAAAACCTAGTGCGGCAGTCCAAACTTGCTCCCCTGCCTGCAAACCAACCATAGGGGGAAAGATAATGTTCCCTGCCCCGACGAATAACGCAAAAGTCATAAAGCCTAATGCGATGATATCTCTTGATGATAAACGATGAGCCATATTATGTTATTTTTAAGTGACAAAATAGAAAATTATGGGTTTACACTTAGCAACCCTTTGAAATATATATAGCGAGATAGAATTCTGATAAACATACTGTTAACAATATAAAAAAGTATATTTGCTTGCATCATACGAAATGAAAAGTCAAAAAACAGAAAAATTCGCCAATAACTGACAACAAGTAGAACTTTTATAGGGCAAAAAGGCAATAGCAAACCGAAAAACAAGAATAAATAACTAAACTAATTTTCAGAACTAGTGATTACTTTCAGTAAAATCCCAATACTCGTTATATGCTTTGCTCGAAAAATGAACAACTCATCTTTTTCTGGTGATTATAATTGATTATTTAACAGAGCATATAATTAACATGATGGCAATTATCAGCATTAAATATATATATTTTGAATGGAACACATAAATGCATTGATAAATAGAAATAATCCACTTCATTAATACCTTGATTATATTAATAAAGTGGATTTATTTACTCACTTTTAAGTTTTTTATCATCAACAATTAGCACTGGCGGTAAAGTAAATGAAAACTCACTACCTTTACCTAACTGGCTTGTCACCACCAATTGGCTGCTATGATGTTGTAATGCATGTTTAACAATAGCTAACCCAAGGCCAGTACCTCCACCGCCTTGGCGAGAGCGCGCTTTATCTACCCGATAAAAACGTTCCGTTAAACGAGGGATATGCTCTGCAGGTATCCCTTGCCCGTTATCTCTCACACTAAAGCGAGCCCCTTGCCCACTTCTTTGCCAATCAACCCAAATTTTTGTGCCCTCAGGCGTATGGCTAATCGCGTTATAGACTAAATTTGCCACTGCACTTCGTAATTGTTCTTCATTACCATGGACACGCAATTTTTCATCAACATGAAATTCAAACTGGTGGCGCCCTTGGCTTAAACTGAGTGCTTCTTGTTCAATCATTTTGAGAGTAACAGGGATATTCACTTGCTCATCAAGGTTAATTTGAGGAGCAACTTCGATACGTGACAACTGCAAAAGCTGTTTAACTAAGTTATCCATACGGTGCGTTTGTTCTTGCATGACATGCAGTGCTTTCTTATTAACCGCAGTCACGTTTTCTTGGTCGTCCATCACCTCAAGATAACCTTGAATAACCGTAAGAGGCGTCCGTAATTCGTGGCTCACATTTGCAAAGAAGTCCCTACGCGCCTTTTCCAAACGACGTTTTTCTGTCACATCCCGCGCAACCATCAATAACTGCCCTTCGGTATACGGCAAGATACGAAACTCAACGATTTCACCACTATTGAGCTCAATAGTTAGCGCTTGGTCATAACGTTTAATGGTGAAGTAGCGGCTAAAGTCTGGGTAACGTAATAAATTAAAAATATGCTGTCCGTTATCTTCAGGCCAACGAAAGCCGAGTAAAGCCTGAGCATGGCGATTACACCAAAAGATATTCCCTTCGGTTGTCATCATTACGACGGCATCAGGTAGTGATTCTGCACCACTACGAAACCGTTTAATTAACTGACCTAATTCACGACGGCGTTTTCGATTACGTTGCTGCATCTGGTAGATACCATAAAATATCGGTTCCCACCCACCTCGCCCTTCGGGGGGGAGCATACTTCTATCTAACCATAACCAGTAAGAAAGCTTGAGCAAGTTATACCCATGCCATATCAGTGCAGCAAGTAGCGAGATCACTAATAGCCACGCTAGGTGGCCAATAAAAACCGATAAGATAAGGGCGGGTAAGATAAATAAAAACAGCCCCCAAATCAGCTGCTTAATCGATAAACGTTCAAGCACGCATGGCTCTCCCTTTGTGGTCTTTAGTAACGGACAGAAAAACGATAACCTGTACCACGTACAGTTTGCACCATTTTATCATGGCCTTCCGTCTCTAGTGCCTTTCTTAGCCGCCGAATATGCACGTCAACAGTTCTATCCTCCACATACACATTGGCACCCCATACATAGTTCAATAGCTGTTCTCTACTATATACGCGTTCAGGGTGAGTCATAAAGAAATGGAGTAATTTATATTCAGTTGGGCCCATATCGATAGGGATTTCATTGCTGGTGACACGATGAGAGGTAGGGTCTAACATTAACCCATTCATTTCAATAATGTCTTCCGTCGCCATTGGGGAGATACGACGTAAGATTGCTTTTACCCGAGCAATTAATTCCTTCGGTGAAAATGGCTTAATAAGATAGTCATCCGCGCCAACTTCCAAACCTTTTACGCGGTCTTCTTCTTCTCCTCGTGCAGTTAACATCATGACAGGAACGTCACGTGTTGCGCTATCACGTTTCATATGTTTAATGACTTGGATCCCAGAGCCACCGGGGATCATCCAATCCAGTAGTACGAGGTCAGGTAGCGGGTCAACGAGTTGTGCAATCGCACTGTCATAATCATCAGCTTCAATAGGCTGAAAACCATTCTGTTCTAATACAAAACAAACCATTTCTCGGATGGGCGCTTCATCTTCAACAACTAGAATGCGTCTTGCCATGATTGTTCCTGTAAAATTAAGAAGACATTTAAAATGTGAAAGCATTATGCGTCACTTTTATGACAGAATTATGAATATCAATGGATGAAACTCATATTAATCCTTATTTTAACGGTTAAATGTCATTTAAGTGAAATATTTCCGCAACATAGTTCCGCGACGACATAGTTCCGCAACATAGTAATGGGTAATAAAGTCGCAAACATCCCTCAACGAGTGATATGGATCGGGTATACTTAATTATCGAACGTTCATGCACATTATTGATGATAGGAATTGATAACTCATGCGCATTATTCATACCTCAGACTGGCACCTTGGTCAGTATTTTTTTACCAAAAGCCGTGCGCCTGAGCACCAACATTTCTTAAACTGGCTTGTTGAACAAGTGGAATTACACCAAGTTGATGCTGTCATCGTTGCAGGTGATATCTTCGATACCGGTTCGCCACCGAGCTATGCACGTGAACTGTATAATAAATTTATTGTTGATTTACAAAAAACAGGCTGCCAGCTAGTAATTTTAAGTGGTAATCACGACTCGGTTTCTGTACTCAATGAATCAAGCGCTCTACTTAGTTATTTGAATACACAGGTTATTACGTCTGGAAGTGAACCGCATGTCATTACTTTAGTAAATAAACAGGAACAACCTATTGGTCTCGTCTGTGCCATCCCTTTTTTACGTCCTCGAGATATCCAGCTCAGTATTGCAGGGCAAAATATTGAAGATAAACAACGCTCACTACAAACCGCTATTCATGATCATTACCAAGCCAGCTACCAACTCGCGCTAGAACAGCGAACCGCATTGGGGCTGGATATTCCAATTATTGCCACTGGCCATTTAACGGTTGTCGGTGCAGCCTTAACGGACTCCGTTCGAGATATTTATATTGGTACGTTAGATGCGTTTCCTTCTGGGGCTTTTCCCCCTGCTGACTATATTGCCCTTGGCCATATTCACCGTCCCCAAGTGATTGGAGGGCAAGAAAATATTCGCTACTGTGGCTCACCTATTGCATTGAGTTTTGACGAAACAGCACAACAAAAAAGTGTCTGCCTTGTTGAATTCACCGGAAGCGAATTGACTCAAATCACCCCATTGGACATCCCTATTATTCAGCCATTGCAAAGCATTAAAGGCTCCTTAAGCCAAATAGAACAGCAATTAGAAGCATGGAAAGATTACCTAGGAGATAAACCTGTTTGGTTAGATATTGAAGTTGCTTCACAAGATTACCTCGCTGATATCCAACAGCGTATTGAAGCGTTGACACAAGATCTCCCTGTTGAAGTCGTGATACTGCGCCGTGCACGTAAGCAAATACAGGGACAAAGCCAAACCTTGGCCAATGAAACATTAAGTGAACTCACCGTAGAAGACGTTTTTTTACGTCGCCTTGCCCAAGAGTCTTTAGAGGATCCTGAGCGTGAACAGCGCCTAGTGCAGCTATTTCAACAATCTTATGACGCATTACAAATGAGCAAGGAAAGTTAATATGAAGATTCTAAGTTTACGTTTAAAAAATATTAACTCTCTTCGAGGTGAGTGGAAAATTGATTTCACTGCGGAGCCATTTGTTAGCAATGGCTTATTTGCCATTACAGGTGCCACTGGTGCAGGAAAAACCACCTTATTGGATGCGATTTGCCTTGCGCTTTATCACCGAACACCGCGTTTAAAAACCATTTCTAACGCACAAAATGAACTGATGACTCGCCACACTGGGGAATGCCTTGCTGAGGTGGAGTTTGAGGTCAAAGGCAAAGCTTATCGCGCCTTTTGGAGCCAACGACGAGCAGGAGGAAAGCCTGATGGCAATTTACAACAGCCTAAGGCGGAGCTTGCAACGGTTACTGATGGTAAAATATTGACCGTAAAAATCACAGAGATAAAAGAATTAATAGCAAAAATAACTGGGCTTGATTATGAACGTTTTACCAAATCAATTTTACTCTCTCAGGGTGATTTCGCTGCGTTTTTAAATGCTTCAGAAAAAGAACGCGCTGATTTACTTGAAGAAATTACAGGCACCGAAATTTATAGCCAGATTTCAATTTATGTTTTTAATCAACACAAGCAAGCCAAAATTGACTTAGATTTGCTAAAGGCAAAGGCACAAAGCATTAATTTACTCACTGAAGCAGAACACCAAGAGTTATTAGTACAGCAAAACCATTTACTTGAACAAGAGACTCAAACCAAGCAACAGCGGGCTCGCCACCAACAAGGCGTCAATTGGTGGCAACAATATCACCAACTCACCCAGCGCATGCAATCACTTGATGATGAACTCAAAAAAAATGAGCTTGAGTTCCAATCCGCACAGCCTCAGTTGAAAAGATTGGCTGATAGCGCCCCTGCGGAGTCGCTTCGCCCGTTATGGCAGGACGTTGAGCGCCAGCAACAACAACTCACTGAATACATAAATAAACAACAACAGCTGAAACTTAGCTTGCAAACCCAGCAAGCTGAACGTGCCCCACTGCAAGAGAAGTTGTTGAAATCACAATCCGAGTATCAACAACATCTTGATTTTGCCAAACAACAACATCAATTGATTGATGAAACTGTCAGGCCTCTGGATAACCAAATTGCACAATTGAAACAACAACAGACTGAAATTACGCAACAAATTGAACAACAGCACACAACTCTTCAGCAAAAACAACACTTAGTTAATGAGACTCAAAGTCAGATCCAAACTGCGCACCTTGAGTTAAAGAAACACAACCTATTCCTAGAAGAACACCCAAAAGACGCTGAGCTCAATGCGCACATCGGTAGCTGGCAGCAACAAGGCCATTTTATATTCGAGTTAGCTGATAAACTGGTGAGTTTGCATAAAAAACAACAAATTATTTCAAATGAAGTTACACAATTACAGCGGCAACAGCAGCAGAAAACTGAAAAATTATCCCAAAAACGTCTCGAGTTAGAACACAGCACCGTCACATTCAAAAAACAAGAAGAAAGCTACAAACAAAACCAAGAAAAACATGATATTAATGCCATCAACCAACACATTGAACAGCTACAAGCACGCTTACAACATGCTAAATTATTGCCATTAATATTATCTCAATGCCTTAATGCACAAACGCAAAAACAAAAACAGACCCAAAAAGATGTTGAATTAGCACAAGATATCACCACCACGCAAAAAACATTGAGCATTGCCCTAACACGCATTAATGAATTGACGCCACTCATCAAGCTAACCAATGACAAATTACAATTAGAACAAAAAATTGTTAGCCTAGAGCATGAACGTCAGCAACTCATAGCGGGTAACCCCTGCCCATTATGCGGTGCAACAGAGCACCCTGCCGTTAACGATTATCAATCAATTCACCTCAGTGAAACACAGCAACAACTCATTGAGCTTACAAATAAACTCGACCAATTAAAGCAACAACAAACTCAGTTAGAATCACAACTTTATACACAAAAACAACGCCAAAACGAAAATTTACAACAACAGCAGCAAATCAGAGAACAACTCGATGCCTTTAACTATCAATGGCAAAAGACATGTGAGCAAGCACTCACACCTGAGTTAGCCCAAAATGAACAAGCCGTTACGCTCTTTGTTAATCAATTAACGGAGCAATTAGCTACGCAACAGAAAATAGTGGCCGATATGACCGCGCTAGAGCGCGAATATCAGCAAACCAAGTATCAACTACACGAGCAACAAGCAGGCTTTACCCAATGGCAATCTGATTTGTCATTGATTGAAGAGCGTTTAAAAAACCAAACACAACAACTTGATGAGATCCAAAAAGAATATAACCAATTTCAACAGCGTAAGCAGATACAATTAGATAAATGGCAATCCACTCTTATGCCATTTAACTTAAATGTGCCTGATAAAGATAAATTCGATGAATGGGTTAACGAGATCAGCCAACGCAGTGAGCACTTCAACAACCAAAAAGTGATGGCGCAAACACTTAGCCAACAAATTGAAGTCAATAAAGCCACATTAAAAGTTGAGTTAGAACAACTCGATATTCTTACTCAACAAATTGAACAAGAAAGAAATCGTCTTAAACAAATTGAGCTAGATTTAGAGCAAAAAGCAGCACAACGAAAAACACTGCTTTCAGGTCTAACTATCAACCAATTCATTCAGCAATTGAATGACAAACAAACCATGCTTTTCCAAGCTCAGGAACAATTAAGTAAACAACTCAATGAGACTGATAAAACCATCGCGTCAATGAATGGAAGTTATCAAGCGCTCATAGATGCCAGCGAAAAAACAAAACTGGCACAAACGCAAGCCAATACCCTGTTTACTCAAGCACTTACCGATAGCCCATTTAGTGATCAACACACTTTCCTTAAGGCGTTAATAAGCCATGAAGAAAAACAACAATTGGAAACACTAAAACAACGCATTAACCAAGCACGTATACAGTGTGAAACGCGTTATAAAGAGGGGTTACAGGCCATTGAAGTGCTAAATCAACAACGTATTACTGATTTAGCGACACTGACTGAAACGCAATTACAAACAATTGTTGCCCAACTCGATGAAGAAATTAAGCAAATAAATCAGAGACAAGGCCAGATAATTAACCAGCTCAATACCGATAAGCAACTGCGCCACCAGCAACAAGATTTACTGCAAGAAATAGAGAAAAGTCAGTTAAGTTACGATGATTGGAGCTATCTCAGCTTACTTATCGGTTCCGCTGAAGGGGATAAATTCCGACGTTATGCACAAGGCCTAACATTGGATTGTTTAGTTTCTCTAGCTAATCAACAGCTTGAAAAATTTCATGGCCGTTATTTATTACAGCGTAGCCACCAAGCAAACCTTGAGTTACAAGTTATTGATGGCTGGCAAGCGGATAGCATTCGAGATATTAAAACGCTTTCTGGTGGGGAAAGCTTTTTAGTTAGTTTAGCATTGGCCCTAGCGCTATCCGATATGGTGAGTCATCGTACACAATTAGAATCGCTCTTTTTAGACGAAGGTTTTGGTACTTTAGATGCAGAAACGTTAGATATTGCCCTTGATGCATTAGAAAGCTTGAATGCATCTGGCAAAACTATTGGCGTAATTAGCCATGTGGAAGCAATGAAAGAACGTATTCCTGTACAAATTGCCGTGAAAAAAGGCAATGGGCTTGGCTTTAGCGAACTTCCCGCACAATTTCGTATCATTTAAACCGCATAATTTAACTCAATTCTGTGACTATTCGGGGTGGGGAAAACTCCCCCCCCTAAAATTAACTGCTAATTTAAAGATAGCTAAGTTGTTTAAAAAACGAAATGCATCCACTTTATTATTCCCTACATTGGTAGAGAAAGTTGAGCCCGCTTCAGCGTACTATTTTTGATTAATTTGATACTCTACCTAGGCGCTTTCATTCTCATCTATTTTATCCTCAATTATTTTCTATACATATTATTCTTTTGTGCTTATTAATGCAGTTCATCACCATAAATCGCCACAAAAACTAGCGTTAACATATTGATTTTAAGCAAATAAAAACACCTTATTAACTTAGCGCAAAAATTTGAACCTTATCGTTAAATTTTTTTTCTATGATTTTCCATTCGCCAAGTTATAGTAATAACCATTGAAACACACTACGGCTTCTAAGATTTATTCAATAACATGCCGTGCGCTAATGAAAAGCTAGGAGACTAAAATGTCTAACGCATTTATCGAAATGATTAAAAATCGTCGTACTATCTATAACCTCGGCGATGCTTTACCTGTATCAGAAGAACACGTCACGAGATTAATTAAAGAAGCAGTTAAACACTCACCATCATCATTTAACTCACAAACATCTCGCGTCGTGATTTTATTTGGTGCTGAACACCAAAAATTATGGAATATGACCAAAGAAGCACTGCGTAAAATTGTTCCTGAGCAAGCCTTTGCTTCAACAGAGCAAAAAATTGATAGTTTTGCTGCGGGAGCCGGTTCTATTCTGTTTTTTGAAGACCAAGATATTGTTAAAGGTTTGCAAGAGCAATTCCCTTTATATGCAGATAACTTCCCAATTTGGTCTGAACAAGCCAGTGGTATCGCACAATTCGCAGTCTGGACTGCATTGTCACAAGAAAATATCGGTGCATCTTTACAACACTACAATCCACTGATTGATAATGACGTACAAACAGCATGGAATGTTCCAGCTAACTGGATATTACGCGCTCAAATGGTATTTGGTTCAATTAATGAGCCAGCGGGTAATAAAGACTTTATGGACGACGATGTTCGTTTCAAAGTTTTCAAATAAACTAAAATACTAAGAATTTAAATAATCCTTTCGTAATATATTTACGAGAGGATTTCATTTATTTGATATTATCAAAGTGAATAATTCAACATCATCACTTATGATACCTCCAATTTAAAATTATCACTTATTCTAAATTAACCTAAACTCACAATAAAACATATTTACTCAAAATAGTTCATCGAAACAAAAAGAAACATTCACAATTATACTATTATTATTACACTCGTGTTACCGCCTGATTATTAATTGATCACACAAAATCCAATAGACATATAATTTGATATTTATCAATACATTAACCAACCACCCATCTAAACTCTAAGTATATTTTCATTTTTAGTTTTGCATTATAGATATTTGAACTACACTAAAAGTGAGAGCACAAAAACACGTCCCATCGTGTAAAGTGTTATTAAGGAGGTGGACTATGAAAGGTTTATCTTTACTAACATTTGTTGTTACTATAATCATTTCAAGTTGTTCTTTCACCTATGCAAGTAATAACTCATCAGGAGGTACAATTTCATTTTCAGGTTATATCTATGAGCCACAATGTTCAGTCAAAGTTGAACATAAAGAGCGAGTTAATATTACGTGTTACCGAAAAGGTAAAGATGTATCAATAACAGGTTCTTTAAAAAATGGCCAAAAGGTAGAGTCTGAGTATGTAAAAGTTGAGTATGATAAACACACTAAGTTACCTATGTTAAATGTCTTTTATGAGTAGATCCATAATGTTTACCTTAATCATAACCGCTCGGAATATTTAATGTAAAAATTGTCTTAATATTCCGAGCGCTATTTCCTTAACACCCCTCTTACTTTGCATTCTCACCTCTAAAATTACTTATCAAGCTAATTACTTAGCCACTAAAAAGCCCACCCGTAGGTAGGCTTGAATGATATCAATATGTTTAGATTACTTCTCGGTTAAATCTATTTGATAAATAGCGAAACCAATTTCATCGGTACCGACTTGTTTCATCGGATACTGTGCATTCTCTTTGATGAATTTTGCTGCTTTTTCACTTGGCGCAGTTTCAAAGCGAACATCCAGTTTTTTGTCTGTTTTAATTGGAGTGAATGACCAATTATTCGCGGCTTTAGTCGCAATTTGTCCTTTATCTTTAGACTCTTTAGCAATATAAGCCGCTAAAATAGAACGGTTTTCATCTGGAGATGCAAATGCGACATTATTATCACCTGTTCCCGCAAATTTACCGCCGTAGCCACGGTAGTTATTCGTTGCCACTAAGAAGGTTGCTTTTGGATCAATCGGCTTACCTTGGTAGGTTACATTTTTGATTCGGTTAGCATCTTTGTTGACTGTTTGGCAATCAACATCGTATTTCGCGGGTTGAGTCAGGTCGATTTGGTAATTTACACCACTAATTGTATCGAAGTTATAAGTTCTGAAACCATTCCAATTCAATAAGCTTTGTGGTGCTGTTGATTGTGGATTGATTTGATTGAACATTCCCGCAGAACATTCTAACCATTCAACAACATCGGCGCCTGTCGCTTTCACTACAACTAACGTATTTGGATATAAATATAAGTCAGCGGCATTACGGAAAGTTAAATCACCTTTTTCAACTTCAATAAATTCAGTTGGTGAGTTTTTACGTCCACCAGCTTTAAATGGTGCAGCGGCTGCAAGAACAGGTAAATCAGCCAGATCTGGGTCACCTTGAATAAAGTTTTTGGTGTAATCGACTTGAGCATCATTCACGATTTGTACAGTTGGGTCACTTTGAACCAATGCTAAGAAGCTGTACATGTTTTCGGACGCTTTACCGATATGTTTTCCAACAAACTTGCGGGTATCCTGGTGTTCTTGTTCAATAATTTTCGCCAGTTCGCCATCACGCTCAACCAAGGCTTTCTTATTTGGCTTATCGTAGACAGGGCGTGCGTGAGCGGTTGCATCAACTACTTTCCATGCACCATCATCATTATTGACGACTAAATCAACCACACCTAAATGGTCACCCCACTGCCCTGGCATGACAGCTGGTACGCCATTCACTGTCCCTTTTGCAACATCAACACCTTTGATATCACTGAAATCTTTGCTAGGGAACACGCCGTGTGAGTGACCAAACATGATAGCGTCGATACCCGGAACTTCGCTGAGGTAATAAACTGAGTTTTCAGCCATTGCTTTATATGGCTCTTGAGAGAAACCAGAGTGAGGGATAGCAACAACTAAATCTGCACCCTCTTTTTTCATTTGCGGTACAAATTTTTTCGCAGTTTCAGTGATATCGTTAACTAAAACTTTGCCTTCTAAGTTTGGTTTATCCCAAATAAGGATTTGTGGGGGAACAAAACCAATATAACCAATCTTGATAGTGTGCGTTTTGCCGTCTCTATCTTTAACCGGTGTATCGACAATAATGTATGGGTTAAAGTAGTTTTCACCCGTTTTCGCATCAATAATATTGGCGTTAATGTATGGGAATTTTGCGCCATCAATGGCTTTATGTAAGAATTCTAATCCAAAGTTAAACTCATGGTTACCGAAGTTACCTACGGTATAACCCATAGTATTTAAAAGTTTATGTGCTGGGTGAGATTCACCGTCTTTTAAACCTTCACCTACTATGTAGTCTGCTAATGGGCTACCTTGGATTAAATCTCCGTTGTCCACTAATACTGAGTTTGTTGCTTCTTGTTTAGCGGCTTTAATTAATGTTGCAGTACGTACATAACCAAATTGCTCTATCGGCTTGTCTCTATAATAATCAAAGTCAACGAGGTTGCTGTGAACATCTGATGTTTCCATTACGCGTAAATCAACCGTTGCTGCGTTCGCATTAAATGCGACTAACATAGCAAGTGTTGAAAGTTTTAATACTTTATTCATGTAATCCCCTTAGTTGCCATTATTGAGAGAAAATTGCCTCTCAAATCTGAGTACCTATCTTGTAAAATTGAACAAATAAACAACAAAAATAGCATTAAAATTTTACACTATGTGCATGATGTCAATTTTTAATGATAATACACTGCAAACAGTAACCATTTTTTGTGACTAAATCACGGTTTTCATCTTTTTATTGGGCTTGATTTTTATATAGCTCACAAAAATGAATTAATGATGACAAATTCACCTTAATTAACTCCCATTATTCCATTCAGGATTGATGAATATTTTTCGAAGGAAAAAAAAGAACTGTGATTTATATCACTTAGCATTACAGAAGTTTATTTAACTTAAATCCCCGTATTTTATTTCACCAATAAAACACAGGGATTTTTCTTATCCATTTTTATTTTATAAATCCATTTATCAAATTATTTTCAATTAATCTAAATTTAATTTAAGAAATAAAAGATGATTATTTAATCATTAGTTTTCTAAAGATTTCTCACTTGATTAGAAACCAAATATTTTTCCTAAAGAACCTTTATTTGATTAGAAACTAAGTATTTTTTCTAAATAATTCGAGTTGTGGCAAGGCGGCAAAAGAGGGTATCTCGGGGAGCATACACAAGTATGTGACCCGAGTAACCGAATGAAGCCAACACCGCTACCATCCCATTGGCTCTATTTTCTAACTAATTTACGCTGTCGCTAGGCGGCAAAATGAGGTCATCTCTAGGAGCATACATAAGTATGTGACTAGAGTGACTGAATGAAGCCAACACCGCGACAGCGTAAATTAGGACGAAAACAACCAAGCAGCTCCGCGAACCCCACTCGAATCGCCATGCACCGCTTTACGAATTGGTGTATCACACTCCCCACCAAACACCCATTGACGGATCCTTTCAGGCAGCGCCTCATATAAGTAATCAACATTACTCATTCCGCCCCCTAGCACTATCACATCTGGGTCTAACATATTAATGGCTTGCCCGAGGGCTTTTGCGAGGCGATTAAGGTAGTTTTCGAGTGCGATGACGGCATGTTCATCCCCTATTTGCGCTAATTCAACGATTTCCATTCCCGTTTTTTTGCACCCTGACAGTTTCGTATAGTCAGCCATAAAACCTGTGCCTGAGACAAATAATTCAGTACACCCCGTCAGCCCACAATAACAGCTTTCTGATGCTAGAAATTGCCTATCTTGCTCATCTTGCCATGGTAAAGGGTTATGCCCCCATTCCCCTGCAACGCCATTTCCCCCTGAATGCACCTGACCATTTATCGCAATCCCTGCGCCACAACCGGTTCCGATAATAACAGCAAACACGACTTTCTCGCCTGCTCCTGCGCCATCAACCGCTTCTGAGACAGCTAGGCAATTAGCGTCATTCGCCATTTTTATTTCACGATTTAATAAATAGCTCAAATCAGCATCGAACGGTTTGCCATTAAGCCATGTGGAATTGGCGTTTTTAACTTTTCCTGTCACTGGAGATAAGGTTCCAGGGATCCCAATACCAACACTACCTGACAACCCCGTCGCGGTTTCTGCATCCGCCACTAAACTCGCTATCGCTTTGAGTGTCGCATCATAGTCACCACGAGGTGTTGGAATACGTTTACGAAACAAAGTATTGCCACTGTCATCCAATGCAATAACTTCAATTTTGGTTCCACCAAGATCAATACCGATTCTCATTATGATGCTCTCTACTATTCAAGGTTTTTATATCAGGGTTTCTATCGTTATGATGGCTTGTTTTGAAGCGGATTATCAATAGCTAACTCATCAAATGATAGCAACGCTCAACAACAACGTATTTTTTTTCGCTTAATAACAGACAATTCGCTATCATAGCCCCCTGCTCTAACTGGCTATTTATCAACAAAGGTAGGTTTTTCATGTGGTTCAAGAATATATTAGTCTATCGCCTAAATCGGGATTTGGCACTCTCCGCAGATGATTTAGAGAAACAGCTTGCCGCCCTCGCCTATCACCCTTGTGGTAGCCAAGATATGATGCAAACAGGTTGGGTTTCACCGATGAATGGGGGAGATGCCCTGACGCATGCAGCGGGTAACCAAATTCTTATTTGTGCCAAAAAAGAAGAAAAAATGCTGCCATCTCCTGTAATAAAACAAGAATTACAGGATAAAATTGAAAAATTAGAAGCTGAGCAAGGCCGTAAGCTGAAGAAAACTGAAAAAGATTCATTAAAAGATGAAGTCGTTCATGCTCTCCTTCCTCGCGCATTCAGTAAATTTAGCAAAACCTACATTTGGATTGATACTGCAAATCAATTAATTATTGTTGATGCTGCAAGCGCAAAACGCGCAGAAGACAATTTAGCCTTACTACGTAAAAGCTTAGGTTCTTTACCCGTCGTCCCTCTTACTTTTAAAGACCCCATTGAGCTAACACTCACGGAGTGGATCCGTTCTGGTTCATTACCACAAGGTTTTGCAGTTATGGATGAAGCGGAGCTAAAAGCTATCTTAGAAGAAGGTGGTATTATCCGCTGTAAGAAGCAAGAGCTAATTTCTGATGAAATCGCCACCCATATTGAAGCAGGTAAACTCGTAACCAAACTGGCCTTAGATTGGGAAGAGCGTATCCAGTTCATGTTATCTGACGATGGTTCTCTAAAACGCCTCAAATTTAGTGATACATTAAAAGACCAAAATGATGACATCGCTAAAGAAGACTACGCTCAAAAATTTGATGCTGATTACGTCTTAATGACAGGTGAACTTAGTGCATTAATCGCTCGCTTGATTGATGTATTAGGTGGCGAAGCCGAACACTAAATTTTTCTTCATATCCCCTATTGCTCTCACAATGGCAACTGACACTTAAGTAAGTTGCCATCACTTTTTAGACCCCGCTTACATAGCCACAATTAAGTCATTGACTGGTCGTGAAATCTCTGGTTGATTGATTTATATCCATATCGCAAATTTCTAATATTTAATTATGTTCAACAACAATAATAAAAATAGCCCATCACTGATGATTATGGTCAATATTCTGTCGAAGGAAATGTTATGAAAGAGCTCATCGAACCCGAATTAGATGAAAATTCACTGGTTACCCTACAAAAAGTCACCGCAGATAATTTTTCTGAAATTTGCTTACTAAGTCATACACTTAGTGAAGCACAGCGTAATATGGTGGCTGACAATGCCTATTCCATGGTGGAAGCCCAGTTTTCTGATTGTGCATGGTACCGAGGCATTTACGCTGATGATGTCCCTGTCGGTTTCATCATGCTCCATTCAGGGCTAGATGATGATGAATTAGAATATGATGGCATTATGCTTTGGCGTTTCATGATTGCAGAGCCCTACCAAAAGCTAGGATTTGGCCGAGAAGCCTTGGTACAAGTCATTCAGTATTTAAAAAGAAAAGGTTATCCACGCCTTTATAATAGCTGTGGTGAAGGGGAAGAGAGCCCATTTGAATTCTACAAGAAGCTGGGTTTTGTCCCAACAGGCGCTTATATGGATGATGAATGTGAACTAGTTCTAGATATTACTAATTGGCAAGAACAAGAAGAGTAAGTGTATTGCCAATACGCTAAATTGTTTA
>NZ_JAMPNU010000017.1:0-54715 GCF_028479505.1 Providencia sp. PROV205
AGTTAGAACCTAGGAGCATACACAAGTATGTGACTAGGGCTAACGCATGAAGCCAACACCGCGACAGTGCAAAATATGACGCGTATCCGTTATTTTTGGATAAGATAGCGAATAGTCGGCCCATCTTGCTGAATATCCAACACCGTATAACCGTAGTTTTTGGCATCTAGAGGAATATTATTAATCGATTGCGGGCAATCACTTACCACCTCTAAAATTTCGCCTTTTTTCAACGATGGCATTGCTTCTAGTGTCGCGACTGCAGGATATGGGCACGGTTCTCCAACCATATCTAAACGATAATCAGGGATAATGTCTTTCTTACTCATACTACCTCCACGGATACATTAGATGCTTTTTGAGAACGTTTACGGAAAAAGTGTTTTTCCCAGACCAACATCAACACGAATGCTACCGCTAGTAATCCATAAGTGACCAGTAACCCACCTTCTGGCCCAAAGGTTTCCAGTAGATTGACTTTGTCGAAATCAGTCGCTAGCCAAGGGCCTAAATCATCCCAATAATAAGCCAGCACCGTAGCGCCAATAATATTACCAAAACCGACCCACCAATAATGGACTTGGCCCTCTACCGCGCGGTACATCCAGCCCGTTTCACAACCACCGGCGAGCACAATACCAAAGCCAAACAGTAATCCACCAATGACCGCATTCGGCCCAGCCCATAAAATTTTTGGCGTTGCACCTAGCTGGACATAGCTAAAAATACCAATCGCACTGACTGCCATACCTATAATAATAGCTTTCGCCATATGTGTGCGTCCGGTGATCCACAAGTCACGAAATGCAGAGGTAAAACAAATTTGTGCTCTTTCAATTAATAGCCCGAAGCCAATACCACATAAAATGGCGAAGCCCATCACAGGGGAATCTAATAAAGTATAAAAGCCCCAAGCCAGCGCTAATGTGAAAATCACCATTCCCAGTTTAAAGCGTCTTTTTGCCGCATCATGATTTTGTGTTAATGGTGATGCAGTGCTAACTTTTTTCAATTTCACTGGAATGCGGAACATTGGCATTAGTGTGAATTTCGCACCAAAATATGACCCTGCCGCAGTAGCAACAGCAAAATACCACGCGTGTAATGAGAACTGAGGGATCCCAGTAAAGAATGCGGCTAAATTACACCCCATTGCTAAACGAGCACCAAATCCAGCGATAATACCGCCCAAAATAGCTTGAAAAATCCGGATCCTATGCTGAGGCATTCGTAATTTAATATTATTGGCCCATAATGCCGCGGCAAAACAGCCAGCAAACATGCCAATAATCATCACACCATCAATGCGATCTAGTGGTGTACCTTCGAAACCAATAACTTTGAAATAGCCCCATGTCTCTGGTTCAGCGCCAAATAATTGCATGATGTGCCCGCCCCAACGCGTAAACTCACCCGTAACTGCCCAAAACGTGCCAGTCAAACCAAAGTAATAGGTTGATAAGATACCTGCGGCAATAACTGCAGGTAATGGTTTCCAAAAACCGATGAGATAGCGAGATTTAAAATCAGACCAAGTCATTGTTACTTCCAATTCATTCACGCCAGACCTTGGCAGAGAAGCTCGCCGTTGTATAATTATCGTTATAAGTATTTATATCGATCCCCACAGCGAAGAGGCACATCATACTCCGATAAATTTTTTCGTGAAGTTATTTCATCATAAAACGAGAGACAGATTGACCTTGTGCTACTCAAGATCCAAAGAGGTAGATTAGAATAAAAAAAAAGCGTTATCTCAATGATAACGCTGGAAGTGTAGTCTTATTTTATCTATAAAAAAGTATAATATGAAATTGCCGTATTACGGCGACGCTTGCTATGCGTAGTCTGTAGTCAGCCCATTTGACTCCAGTAATAACACTTATATCACGGTATAAATACACTCACTGAGTTACCTGTTAAGTAATTATATCTATTTTTAATTCAAAGACCTAAATATTCACTAACTTTGTATTATTTCCAAATTAGTATTGGCCTTATTGATTCCCTAGCTAAGTAAATTATAAAAATAGATAACTCAATATAATAAAGTATTTAAAAGTGTTTCTAAATGTTATTGATTGCATTATAGCGAAACACCTTTGTTGCGCAAGTGTTTTTTTATTTTCACTTAACAATGCAGGGTTAAATACAAAGCCCATTAAAATCAACAACATAAGATTAAACCACAAAAAGACAGCAAAATATTTAACCTATCATTAAGTTATTACAAACAATTTACATTGTTCCTAAAAAATAATTCATTTTAATCTTGAAAATAAATTTAATATTAATTGAATATACTAAGTAATTTTACAAATATATTTTCTGAATATAATAAAACCACTTTAACATTAATAATGTTTACATATTATTTAATTATAATTATTAGTGGTATTTACTTAATTTAATTTTATTATTCTAAAAAATCAAAGCAAAAATAACCAGCTCTATGATAAACAATCACTTTTTGATTAATATTCCCACACAAAATAACCACAAAATAAATAATGGAATACACTAAATCGATTAAAAATGATATTTTTTATAAATCCTTATTAGAAACATGGTTTATTTTTCATTAAGTTTCCCATCTCATTGCATCGTTATTGATAAAATAATCAGTATTTATATGCTATTTAACTCGTATTTTAGAACGAAAAAACCAGAGAAATAAATTAATCTAACTAATATATACATAAATAAAAAGGTAATATCCATAGAAGAAACCATGGTGAAAAATGAAGAACACACAGCTATTGATTATAAAAATTAATATGATTCATCATTATTTATAGGAAATACAAACAAAAGTATCCAAAATAGTGTGAAAAAATGAATACAATAGCCAACTCATCTTATCAAATAACGAATAAAGAGCGTCAAATAAGAATAAAATTCTTTAAAAAAAATTTAATTAGGTAAATAAATGCGATGGAATATCCAAAAAGAGTGCCGAAAGAGAGTTTAAAAAACGACAGATATAACTTTGGGTACCATTAGATAATAAAAAACGCGTTTTACCCTTAATGATAAAACGCGTTTATAGGATTTAATTAGCTTATTTTGAGGATGTTGCTTCCATTCCGACTAAACCAATCTTCAAGTACCCTGATTGACGCAATGCATTCATTACATCCATCATCGTTTCATAATCAACACTCTTGTCCGCTTGGAAAAAGATTGTTGTTTCCTTATTAGAACTTGTTGCTTGGTCAAGTGTAGAAGCAAGCTGTTCTTTTGTCACAGCTTGGTCACCAATAAAAAGCTGGCTGTCCGATTTCACCGTTAAAAATACAGGTTTTTCTGGACGTGGTTGCGGCTTCGCTGTCGAGGCGGGTAAGTCGACTTTAATATCAACTGTTGCCAATGGTGCTGCAACCATAAAGATAATCAATAAAACCAACATAACATCAATAAAAGGTGTTACGTTAATTTCATGCATTTCACCGCTATCGTCTTGTTCGTCACCTAAACGCATTGCCATAATAATTACCTTGCTTTGCTATTTGCCAGATCAAGATCACGCCCCAGCAACAACGCAGACTGAGCAGCGACATCCCCTACTTGACCACGATAGTTGTTAATCATACGAGCAAAAATATTATAAATCACAACCGCAGGGATAGCGGCAATAAGACCAATTGCTGTCGCCAATAACGCTTCTGCAATACCTGGCGCAACAACCGCAAGGTTAGTCGTTTGTGAGTGAGCAATCCCGATAAAGCTGTTCATGATCCCCCAGACAGTTCCAAATAAACCGACGAATGGAGAAATCGCACCAATAGTAGCTAAATAACCATTTCCACGCCCCATATAACGACTAATAGCAGCAACTGCCCTTTCTAGACGGAATGATGTGCGCTCTTTTGTGCCTGATAAATCAGAGCTATTTGCTGATAACGCTCGCTCAGTAACGGCTTCGTTTAATAACATACGAGTAATGCTATTTGCTTTGAAACCTTCTGCGATACTGACAGCTTCATCAAGTGACTTCACCTCAGCAATTGCTTTCGCTTCTGCTTTTAAGCGGCGGCGAGCCACTAAAATCTCTAAACCTTTTGAGAAAAATATTGCCCAAGTAATAACAGAAGCAATAACAAGCCCTATCATGACTGTTTTAACAATGTTATCTGCGCCTTGGTACATTCCCCAAACAGATAAGTCTTGGTCAAAGCCACCCGTTGGTGCTTCTGTTGCAATTTCAATATTTTCATTAACAACAGTTGTGTTCACGGCTTCGCCTTGTGCAGGTTCAGCGGGTACTGATGAAACTTCAGCACTTGGTGTTGTTGTTGGTGCAGCCGGATTTGCTGCTGGTTGTGTTGATGGTGTATTTTGAGACGCAGCTGGTGTTGTTGCAGGTGTGGTTTCAGCGACTGCCGTACCCATCAAGCCGAACGCCAATAGAATAGAAGCTGTTAGTTTACGCATCAGTTGGCCTTTACTCTCTTTTTAGTGTTGTATAAAAAAATTCATATCGATGATTGTGCCATTCATCGACTAACCTTTAAAAGCGAAATTTGACTCGCGCTGTCCGTCTCTTTTCAAAAAGACGGTGCTGATGATATCAAACACAGCGCGAATTGATAGTAATTATCATTAGTATTCGCGATTTTTTTATATTTTTTTGCGTTTAGACAAACATGACCTTCTCTACTATGCGGTTATTTTCCTTAATAATTCGCGGTTCAATTAAATGTTCATTCCCAATCTTACAAATAAAATTTACCTACAGTTTGAAAGTTGAAGAATACTCAAGTTACATTTCTATCAGGATCATTTAACGTCTTAGTATAAATCACCTCTAAGTTTAACCAGTTCATATTCTGTGTAGGGAAAAATCATGGCAGACATAAAACCTGAAACACAATTAGTCCATATTGGGCGGAACCCGAAATACACACAAAAAGGGGTAAACCCTGTTATTCAGCGAGCCTCTTCGATTATTTTTGATTCGCTTGAAGAAAAACGTCATGCAACTCGCCATCGCGCAAATAACGTACTATTTTATGGGCGTCGCGGGACACAAACACATTTCGCTTTTCAAGAAGCAATGACTGAATTAGAAGCGGGTGCAGGGTGTGTCCTTTACCCATCAGGTGCTGCCGCAATTACCAATGCCATTTTGTCCTTTATTTCTGCTGGCGAACATATCCTTGTGACAGGGTCAGCTTATGATCCAACCCAAAATTTTTGCGACAATATCCTTACTAAGCTAAATATCCAAACCACGTATTTTGACCCACTCATCGGAATGAATATTGCTGATTTAATTCAGCCCAATACGCGTATTGTATTTTTAGAGTCTCCCGGGTCTATCACCATGGAAGTCCATGATTTACCTGCAATGGTGAAAGCTATACGCGCTAAATCACCTGAAATTGTGATTATGATTGATAACACTTGGGCAGCAGGTGTTTTACTTAAACCTTTATTATTTGATGTGGATGTGTCAATCCAATCAGCAACTAAATATATCAATGGCCATTCCGACGGAATGCTTGGCCTTGCGGTGGCAAACCAACGCTGTATTGAAACATTACGTGAAAATTCATATCTCTTAGGCCAAACGGCTGACCCAGACACTGTTTATATGGCTAATCGAGGGCTGCACACATTGCCGACTCGATTAAAACAGCATCAAATTAATAGCTTACAAGTTGCGAATTGGCTACAGCAGCGCCCTGAAGTTGAACAGGTTTTTCACCCGGCACTTGAAAATTCTCCAGGTCATGAATTCTTTATTCGTGATTTTACCGGGTCTAATGGCCTTTTCTCTTTCCAGCTAAAATCACGCTTAACCACGGAACAATTTACCGCTTTCCTTGATAATTTTAGCCATTTTAAAATGGGTTATTCATGGGGAGGTTTTGAGTCGCTGATTTTAGGGTACCAAAAAGAAGATTTACTCAATATGCGGCAATATGATTTTTCACCAAAAGAAGGTACCTTCTTCCGAGTGCATATAGGCTTAGAGCACACCGATGATTTAATTCACGACTTACAATTAGCTTTTGAAAGAATTTAAATTAAAAATCAATATATTAATTGCAGGAGCAGCGTTAAATGTTTCCTGCAATTTTTCCACTAAATGATTAATTCTTCAAACAAATCAAACTTGAGCTCTTTTTTTCCTGTAATATAGATGATAAAGAAATTCGCTTTTATGCAGATACAGGAATAATTATGGAAGTCCTACGCGAAATCGTACTGGCGCTTTGGCACCACGATTTCCTTAAACTCTCCAACCCTGAAGTACTTTGGGTTATTTATACCGTACTTTTTGTCGTCATTGTCTTAGAAAATGGCGTTTTGCCCGCTGCTTTCCTACCTGGTGATACCTTGCTGATCCTTTCAGGTGCATTGATTGCTAAGGGAGTCTTACACTTTATTCCGACTATATTGTTACTAACAGTCGCTGCAAGCTTAGGGTGTTGGATAGGTTTTCTACAAGGCCGATGGCTAAGTGAAACTCAGGTTGTGAAGCGCTGGCTTGCCCAAATTCCAGAGGAATATCACACCAAAGCAAACAATATGTTTAACAAGCAAGGCTTATACGCCTTACTTATAGGACGCTTCCTCGCATTTGTAAGAACAATATTGCCTTTACTCGCTGGGTTATCTGAGTTGAGTCATCGCCGTTTCCAGTTTTTTAACTGGCTAAGTGGTTTGCTATGGGTTGGTTTGATTGTCACCTTAGGCTATGCCCTAAACCAAATTCCTTTTGTGAAAGAACACGAGCAAATCGTGATTAGTGCGCTGATGATTATCCCAGTTATCCTACTGATTAGTGGCCTAATTGGTTCAATTGTAATGTATTGGAAACACCGCAAGGCGCTCTCGAGTAGCAAAGAGAAATCATAATATAACCGAGTAATGGCCGCTAGTTAGCGGCCATTTGGCTAAAATTCCATCTTATCCATTATATCACCAGATAATTACCCTCTCGTCAGGAGATGGCTTTATAGAATAGCAATAAAAAAGCCCCAGTAGATTGAATACTGAGGCTTATGTAGATGACTTTAAATAATTACTTAATTAATGCATGCATTTCTTGTACAGAGATCACCGTATCGGTTGGGTCTGCGCTGAGCGACATCGTAGTGGCAAACCCGCCATTCAACGTCGTGTCATAATGAACTTTATAACGCAATGCACTGCGGCGAATTAATTTTGAGTCCTCAATGGCTTGGCGGCCAGCAGTAGTATTCACAATGTAGTCATATTCACCATTCTTAATTCTATCTTGAATGTGTGGACGACCTTCATGAACCTTATTGACGAGGCGCGGGTTAATACCAGCCTCTCCTAGCACAATCGCAGTACCGTGAGTCGCATCTAGCTCAAAGCCATGTTTTAACAACTTAGCGGCTAAATCGACAACTTTTGTTTTATCACCTTCACGAACAGACAACAGCGCGCGACCAGATTTTTTCATGGTCGAGCTGCTACCTAACATCGCTTTAGCGAATGCTTCTGCAAATGTCCGGCCGACACCCATGACTTCGCCTGTTGAACGCATTTCAGGCCCAAGAATTGGGTCAACACCAGGGAATTTATTGAATGGCAGTACCACCTCTTTCACAGAGTAATATGGTGGAATAACTTCTTCCGTCACCCCTTGCTGTGTCAAGGTTTGCCCCACCATCACACGCGCGGCAACCTTCGCTAATGGCACACCTGTTGCTTTAGACACGAAAGGTACTGTCCTTGCGGCACGTGGATTGACTTCGATTAAATAAACTTCGTTATTTTTGACGGCAAACTGCACGTTCATCAAGCCACGCACACGTAACTCGAAGGCAAGGTTGCGAACTTGTTCGCGCATCACATCTTGGATTTCTTGGCTAAGTGTATATGCAGGGAGTGAACATGCAGAGTCACCAGAGTGTACGCCAGCTTGCTCAATGTGCTCCATGATACCGCCAATCAGCACCATCTCACCGTCACAAATCGCATCTACGTCAACTTCAATGGCATCGTCTAAAAAGCGGTCAAGTAGCACTGGCGCATCGTTAGAGACACTTACCGCGGTTTGGAAATAGCGACGTAAATCGATTTCGTCATATACAATTTCCATCGCACGACCACCTAACACATAGGATGGGCGAACCACCAGTGGGTAACCGATCCCTGCCGCTTTTTCAACAGCTTGCTCAATCGCTGTGACAGTTGCGTTCTCTGGTTGCTTCAAGTTCAAGCGATTAACGGCTTGCTGGAAACGTTCACGATCTTCTGCGCGGTCAATAGCATCTGGGCTCGTACCAATAACAGGAACACCTGCTGCTTCCAATGCTCTAGCTAATTTTAATGGTGTTTGGCCACCATATTGCACAATCACACCTTTTGGCTGCTCGATACGCACAATTTCCAGCACATCTTCAAGGGTGACAGGTTCAAAATAGAGACGGTCTGAGGTGTCATAGTCAGTTGAAACGGTTTCAGGATTACAGTTGACCATGATGGTTTCATAGCCGTCTTCGCGTAACGCTAAAGATGCATGCACGCAGCAATAGTCAAATTCAATCCCTTGCCCAATCCGGTTTGGCCCACCACCTAATACCATCACCTTCGGTTTAGCATTATTTGGGTTTGACTCACACTCATCTTCATAAGTGGAATACATATAAGCCGTATCTGTTGCAAATTCTGCCGCACAGGTATCAACACGTTTATATACAGGATGTAAATCATAACCTTGACGTAATTTACGCAGTTCTGCTTCAGAAACCCCTACTAGACTAGCTAAACGGGCATCTGCAAAACCTTTCCGTTTGAGTACACGTAAGAAGTCTTTAGTCAGGCCATTGATACCTAATTCAGCCACTTCTTCTTCTAAACGTACCAGTTCTTCGATTTGCACTAAGAACCAGCGGTCAATATTGGTTAAATTGAAAACACCATCAACAGAAAGACCCGCACGGAATGCATCCGCAACGAACCAAATACGCTCTCCACCTGCATCTTTTAGTTCACGACGGATACGAGTCAGTGCTTCAGGGTCTTCTTGAGCCACTTTCGGGTCGAAGCCTGTTGCCCCCACTTCTAACCCACGTAACGCTTTTTGCATTGATTCTTGGAATGTACGGCCAATAGCCATCACTTCGCCAACCGATTTCATTTGCGTTGTGAGCCGGTCATTCGTGCCCGCAAATTTTTCAAAGTTAAAGCGCGGAATTTTTGTCACAACGTAGTCAATGGAAGGTTCGAATGATGCAGGGGTACGGCCACCAGTGATGTCATTCATTAACTCATCAAGGGTATAACCGACAGCTAATTTCGCTGCAATTTTAGCGATTGGGAAGCCTGTCGCTTTAGAGGCAAGTGCCGATGAACGTGAAACCCGCGGGTTCATTTCAATAACAATTAAGCGCCCATCTTTAGGGTTAACCGCGAATTGAACGTTAGAGCCACCTGTTTCAACGCCGATTTCACGCAATACGGCCATCGATGCGTCACGCATGATTTGGTATTCTTTATCGGTCAATGTTTGAGCTGGCGCGACGGTGATAGAGTCACCCGTGTGGATCCCCATCGCATCGAAGTTTTCAATGGAACAGACGATAATACAGTTGTCTTTTTTATCGCGGACAACTTCCATTTCATATTCTTTCCAACCAATCAGCGACTCATCAATCAATAATTCGTTAGTCGGGGATAAATCTAAACCGCGAGTACAGATTTCTTCAAACTCTTCGCGGTTATAGGCGATACCGCCACCGGTCCCCCCCATCGTAAATGATGGGCGAATAATACAGGGAAAACCGACCGCATCTGCAACGGCATAAGCTTCTTCCATATTATGTGCGATACCTGAGCGTGCTGTGCCCAAGCCGATTTTTTTCATTGCTTTATCAAAACGTTGGCGATCTTCTGCTTTATCAATTGCATCAGCGGTCGCCCCAATCATGGTCACGCCAAACTCAGCCAAAACACCTTTACGTTCTAATTCAAGCGCACAGTTTAATGCCGTTTGGCCGCCCATAGTCGGTAGAACGGCATCAGGGCGCTCTTTTTCAATGATTTTACGCACAACTTCCCAGTGAATCGGCTCGATGTAAGTTGCATCTGCCATTTCTGGGTCAGTCATAATAGTCGCAGGGTTCGAGTTAACTAAGATTACGCGATAGCCTTCTTCACGCAATGCTTTACACGCTTGAGCACCTGAGTAGTCAAATTCACATGCCTGGCCAATCACAATTGGGCCGGCACCTAAAATCAGAATGCTTTTTATATCAGTACGTTTTGCCATTTCTCTTGCTCCCGATTATTGTGCGTTTTGACGAGGGGTGTTTTGACGGTATTCATTAATTAACTCAATAAAATGGTCGAATAAATTTGCCGCATCATGTGGCCCTGAACTTGCTTCTGGGTGGCCTTGAAAACTAAATGCAGGTTTATCCGTACGGTGAATACCTTGCAATGTTCCATCAAACAGTGACTTGTGAGTCACGCGCAGTGTATCGGGAAGTGTCGATTCATCAACCGCAAAACCATGGTTTTGCGCCGTGATCATCACCACATCTTTGTCTAAATCTTTAACAGGATGGTTAGCACCATGATGGCCAAACTTCATTTTCATGGTATTGGCTCCGCTAGCCAGAGCAAGTAATTGGTGACCTAAACAAATACCAAATACGGGGATTTCTGTGGTTAAAAAGGTTTCAATTGCTTTGATTGCATAATCACAAGGGGCCGGGTCACCAGGGCCATTCGATAAGAAAATACCATCGGGGTTCATCGCCAATACGGTTTCTGCGGATGTTGTTGCTGGCACCACCGTTAAACGACAGCCGCGGTCAACTAACATACGTAAGATATTACGCTTCGCACCGAAGTCATAAGCGACAACATGTAAAGGGAGTTCTTCCGCGGTTTTCGCGCCTTGCTGGCCATTTTCCAGCGTCCATGAACCTTGGGACCAGTTATAAATCTCTTTAGTGCAGACTTCTTTTGCCAAATCCAACCCATTCAAACCTGAAAAACTACGCGCTTTTTCCAATGCGAGTGCAACATCAGGGTTATCACCCGCAATGATACAACCGTTTTGTGCGCCTTTTTCTCTCAGTAAACGTGTCAATTTACGTGTATCGATATCCGCAATCGCCACGACGTTATGGCGTTTTAGATATTCGGATAACCCTTCTTGCCCGCGGAAGTTACTGTAAACCAATGGTAAGTCACGAATGATTAAGCCTTGCGCATGAACATTTGGAGATTCTTCGTCATCAGCATTAGTGCCGACATTACCAATATGGGGATAAGTGAGAGTAACAATTTGGCGGGAATAGGAAGGGTCTGTAATTATTTCTTGATATCCGGTCATCGACGTGTTGAAAACG
This sequence comes from Providencia sp. PROV205, assembly GCF_028479505.1. NCBI lineage: Bacteria > Pseudomonadati > Pseudomonadota > Gammaproteobacteria > Enterobacterales > Morganellaceae > Providencia > Providencia sp. PROV205. Next base: position 11,346 of record NZ_JAMPNU010000017.1, read on the forward strand.
ACTTCTCCAACAGCAGCGCCTTCTGCACCGATAGCACGCCCGTGGAATTGGGTTCCGTCTTCCAGAACCAATATAGCTGACTTAATCAAAACACCCTCCGGAGAATAATAAATCACGTTTTATGCATATTAATTCAGATTTTGCGATCTAAATCAATGCCAAAATGAGTTTTTAAGCAAATTTTTGGCAAATTGCGCGCATTCTAATGATGAGATGGAGTCTTGTCTAGAAAAAAATGCATTTTTTTCACTTTTATCTTACTTTTTTACTTAACTACCTCATTTTTAGTTGGATGATCAGTATAAACCATAGTAAAAATGAATAAGTAAACGGTTGCAAAGCAAGATAACTAGTTTATTGATAATAACCCAGCTAGAAGAGGGAGAAAAGGATAATTAACGACCAAAAAAGAAGAGAAAAACACATAAAACATGAACTAATATCGATTTAAAGTAAAATAATTTAAATCGATATTAAAAATACAAAAAACAAATCACAAATAACTAATTTATAATTGAAAATAAAAATAAAAAAACTATAAATCATCCAGATTTAATACATCTTTCATATCATATAACCCACTATTTCTATCGCAAACCCAACCAGATGCCCTGATGGCGCCATTTGCAAAGGTCATACGGCTAGAGGCCTTATGGGTAATTTCTACTCGCTCACCAATATCTGCAAACATTGCGGTATGTTCACCGACAATATCCCCAGCACGAATAGTTGCAAAACCAATGGTTCCAGGTTCTCTCTCCCCTGTATAACCTTCACGGGTATATACCGCACACTCTTTTAAGTCTTTCCCAAGTGCAGTAGCAATAGACTCCCCCATAGCTAGAGCCGTACCTGATGGCGCATCCACTTTATGGCGGTGATGTGCTTCAACAATTTCAATATCAGTGTAATTTCCCATCACTTTTGCTGCTTTTTCCAGTAATTTCAGCACCACATTGACACCAACACTGAAATTTGCCGCAAAGACAATAGGAATGGATTTCGCCGCTTCGGCGATGGCTTGCTTACCTTGCTCATCAAAACCTGTCGTTCCAATTACCATCGCTTTTTGGTTGGCTTTACAAAATGCAAGGTAGTGTAAAGTCCCTTCTGGGCGAGTGAAATCAATGACAACATCAAAATCATTAACAACCTGATTTAGCGAATCAACAATGGAAATACCTAACTTACCGATACCAGCGAGCTCACCTGCATCTGTCCCGATAAGCGATGAGCCCTCACGCTCAATCGCTGCACCTAATTGAATGCCATCCTGTTGCTGCGCGGCTTGAATTAGCTGGCGTCCCATACGCCCACCTGCACCAACGACTGCAACACGTACCACTGAATTCGCCATGGTTTATCCTTTTTTAATTAATGCAAATAGATAAATTTGAACTGTTGCTTAGGATAAAAAGACTATTTTTACCCACAGTTTAGAAATGATTGTGATACAGATTAACTATCCTGACCATATTCTGCTAGCAAAAATGTATCGTTATTAACAAAAGCGTAGAGAGAGAAAGGATTATCAGTAAAAGTTTTAATTCAGAGGATATTCGAAAGGAACTATTTGAATGGAAAGGTTAAAACAGCCGCGAGATCGGGATCATAAAGCGGCTGTTTCCGTAATTAAAATCAAATGATTAATTAATCTCTTTGACTTCAACCCTTAATTCTTTAGGAACTTCGAAGACGATATTTTCTTCACGGCCTTGCAATTCAACAACAGAATCAGCTCCCAATTCTTTAAGTCTATCAATAACTTGTCGAACTAAAATGTCTGGCGCAGATGCCCCTGCTGTCAAGCCGATAATATTTTTATCCGCTAACCATTCCGTTTTAATATCTTCCGCACCATCAATTAAATAGGCAGGTTTTTGCATACGCGAAGCTAACTCCGCAAGACGGTTTGAGTTCGATGAGTTTTTAGAACCGACGACTAAAACAATGTCAGCACGTTCTGCAAGCTCTCTCGCCGCTTCTTGGCGGTTAGTCGTTGCATAACAAATATCGTCTTTACGAGGCCCAACGATACTTGGAAAGCGAGATGTCAGCGCATCAATGACATCAGAAGTATCATCAACAGAAAGCGTCGTTTGTGTCATGAAAGAGAGATTATTTTCATCTTTCACTTTCAGTTTCCAAACATCTTCTGGGCTTTCAACAAGATACATCCCACCTTCAGGGTTGCTATATTGCCCCATCGTACCTTCGACTTCTGGGTGCCCAGCGTGGCCAATTAAAATGGCTTCTTTGCCTTTGCGGCTCGCTCGTGCAACTTCCATATGAACTTTCGTCACTAAAGGACAAGTCGCATCAAATAACATTGTTAGATCGCGAGAGCGCGCTTCTTGACGAATAGCTTGGGAAACTCCGTGTGCAGAAAAAATCAAGATTGACCCATCAGGGACTTCGGAGATTTCCTCAATAAAGATAGCACCGCGTTGACGTAAATCATCAACAACATAACGGTTATGAACCACTTCGTGACGAACGTAAATTGGAGCGCCATAGATTTCTAATGCCCTTTCTACGATGCTAATTGCGCGGTCTACGCCTGCACAAAACCCACGAGGGTTAGCCATTAATATTTGCATTGTGATTCTCCAATTGCGGATCTACTTCAAGCACTTCGATATCAAAACTAATTTGCTGCTCAGCGAGCGGGTGATTAAAATCAATTGTAATCGACTCGCCTTCAATTGATTTTACTACACCTGGCATTTCACTGCCATTCATCGCTGTGAATAGCATTATCGTACCAATTTCAGGGATGCCCGTTTCTATAAAATCACGCAATGAAAAATATTGAACTAAGTCAGGATTATGTTTCCCAAAAACCGTGTCTCCGGGCAGTGAAAAACTTTTCTTTTCACCTTCACTAAGGCCAATCAATTGGGCTTCCAGTTCTGGCGATAAGGAGTCGTTCCCTAAAACAAATAACGCAGGCTTCCCTTGTGCGTGCGAAGAATCAGCCGTAGAGCCATCTTCCAATTTCAATGTGAAATGCAGTAAAACAGAGCTCTGCGTCTGTATTTGAGTAGACATAAAACAAACCTATTTATCATAAAATTCAGCCCAGAAAATCTGGGCTGTGAGTTATTACATTCTAACCTAGTGCGCGACTATGTTATTTGGCTTTTTCTTGCTTTGATTTATCGGGTAAGAAACCTTCAAAAATGACAAGAGCCGCACCAATACATATCGCCATATCTGCTAGGTTGAATGTTGGCCAATGCCAATTACCAACGTAAAAATCAAGATAATCAATAACAAAGCCATGAACTAAACGATCGCTTAAATTACCGATAGCACCACCAATAATCAATGCATAAGCAATATTTGATAGGCGTTTTTGTGCGCTTTGACGATACATCATGACCATTAGGATAATGGATATCCCAATTGCAATACCTGCAAAGAACCAACGTTGCCAGCCACCTTCATCAGCCAAGAAACTAAATGCCGCTCCAAAATTTTGTGCGTACATTATGTTGAAAAATGGCATTATCGGATGTGGCTCGTACAAATTTAGGTCACTAAGCACTAACTGCTTAATGCCTAAATCCGCAACGATGATCACAATGGTCAACCATAACCAACGCAAACCGGTAGAACAAACTGGCGTCTTCATTAAGCAAACTTACGCGTTTCGCCGTTACCGGCTACGTTAGTGACACAGCGACCACAAATTTCTGGTTGCTCGCTCGAAGAGCCAATATCACTTGCGTAGTGCCAGCAGCGAGGACATTTTTCACCCGCAGCTTTACTGAACGCAATTTTCAGGCCTTTTAATTCGCTTTCTTGCGCATCTGCAGGAGCTGTTGCGATATCAGCTACATGGGCTTGTGATGTCAGTAAAACAAAGCGTAGTTCATCACCAAGGCTTTGCAGTTTTTCGGCCAGAGCTTTATCGGCATACAATGTCACAGCAGCTTCTAATGAGCCCCCGATGAGTTTATCAGTACGCGCTTGTTCTAAGACCTTATTCACTTCACCACGAACAGCCAGTAGCTCAGTCCAGAAACTGTTGTTCATTTCATTTGATTCATCTAAACCAAATAAACCGTCATACCACTCTTCTGTAAGAACGAATTGAGCACGTTTTCCTGGTAATTCATTCCAAATTTCATCAGAAGTGAATGACAGAACTGGAGCCATCCAACGCACTAACGCTTCAACAATATGGAATAATGCAGTTTGGCAGCTACGACGCGCTAAGCTATCACTTTTCGCGGTATACTGACGGTCTTTGATGATATCCAGATAGAATGACCCCATTTCAATGGAGCAGAAATGCATTAGTCTCTGGATCACAGACAAGAAGTCGTATTCATCATAAGCTTTAGCAATCTCTTGCTGAGCTTCTAAAGCACGGCTCACCGCCCAGCGGTCTAAAACCACCATATCTTCTGGTTTCACCATGTCGGTTTCAGGATTGAAGCCACTCAGGTTAGCCAGTAAGAAACGCGCGGTATTACGAATACGGCGGTATGAGTCCGCAGCACGTTTTAAAATTTCATCTGAAACTGCGATTTCACCGGTGTAATCCGTTGATGCAACCCATAAACGTAAGATGTCAGCACCCAGTTTATTCATGACATCTTGAGGGCTCACTGTGTTGCCTAAAGATTTAGACATTTTGCGGCCTTGGCCATCAACAGTGAAGCCATGTGTCAATACTTGGCGATAAGGTGCTTTACCTTTCATTGCTGTTGATAACATCAATGATGACATAAACCAGCCGCGGTGTTGGTCCGACCCTTCGAGGTACATATCCGCTGAATTACCATGGAATTCAGGGCGTGCATCCACAACCGCAAAGTGCGTTGAGCCAGAGTCAAACCATACATCTAAGGTGTCAGGTACTTTACGATATGTTTCGGCTTCATCACCCAACAGCTCAGCAGGGTCAAGATCCCACCATGCTTGGATGCCATCCACTTCAACACGCTTAGCCACTTCTTCCATTAATTCTAATGTACGAGGGTGCAGTTCTTCAGTGTCTTTATGAACAAATAACGACATTGGGGTACCCCAAGTACGTTGACGAGAAATACACCAGTCTGGACGGTTTTCAACCATTGACTCAATTCGTGCGCGCCCCCAACCCGGGATCCATTGAACAATATCAATTTCTTTCAGAGATTGTTCACGTAAGCCGTTTTTATCCATACCGATAAACCACTGTGGCGTAGCACGGAAGATAACCGGAGTCTTATGGCGCCAGCAGCATGGGTAGCTGTGTTGAATCGCTTGTTTGTATAGTAACGCGCCTTTTTCGTTCAATAATTCAACGATAAGGTCATTCGCTTTGAAAATAAATACGCCATCTAATGTTGGATAAGTATTTGGTAAGAAGCAGCCATCAGGGCCCACAGGGTTCGCTGTTTCTAAACCATATTTTTGGCCAACAACATAGTCTTCAGGACCATGGCCCGGTGCAGTATGAACAGCCCCCGTACCGGCGTCTAATGTCACGTGGTCACCCAAAATTGCAGGCACATCAAAGCCCATAAATGGATGCTGGAAACGTAAAAGCTCAAGTGCAGAACCTTCACATTCACCTAAAACGGCCCATGCCTCAACCCCTACCGTTTTCATCACCACTTCGACAAGGTCGGCAGCTAAAATGAGTAACTCACCATTTACTTCGATTAAATCATATTTAAACTCAGGGTTTAAAGAAATCGCACGGTTAGCAGGCAAAGTCCAAGGCGTTGTTGTCCAGATGACTAACGAAGGTGTTTTTTCGCTAACAATGCCAAATTTTTCACACACAGCTTTACCATCTACGGCTGGGAAGCGAACATAGATAGATGGTGAAGTTTTATCATAATATTCAACTTCAGCTTCTGCTAATGAAGAACCACAGGCAGTACACCAGTGAACAGGTTTTGCCCCTTTCACTAAATGGCCGTTTGCAATAGTTTTCGCCAATGCTCGAATGATGTGAGCTTCGGTTTTAAAATCCATTGTTAGATAAGGTTTATCCCACTCACCTAATACACCTAGACGCATGAAATCAGCTTTTTGGCCTTCAATTTGCTCTTTAGCGTATTGACGGCATTGTGCACGAAATTCAGCAGCGGAAACTTTTTCCCCTGGCTTACCGACGATTTGTTCAACTTTGTGTTCAATCGGTAATCCATGGCAGTCCCAACCTGGGATGTATGGGGAGTCATAGCCCGCCAACCCTTTGGACTTAATAATAATGTCTTTGAGAATTTTGTTAACTGAGTGACCAATATGAATACTGCCGTTAGCATATGGAGGGCCATCGTGCAGAATAAAGGTTTTTTTGCCCGATTTTGCTTTACGGATTGCCTGATACAAACCTTCTTTGTACCAGCGCTCTAACATCTGTGGTTCGCGTTTAGCGAGATCGCCACGCATTGGGAACCCTGTTTCTGGTAGATTCAGGGTATTTTTATAGTCACTCATCGATTCTCAGTTCCAATTTTCCGCTAAATTATCTGATTCCTATTGCAGTAAGATACTCTCTCGCTGCAATTACATCATTAGCAATTTGCTCCTTAAGCGCTTCCAACGAAGCAAACCGCTGCTCATCACGTAATTTCTTACGTAACACTACATCGATATGACGCCCATATAAATCCATATTTGCATCAATCAGATGAACTTCTAACTGTGTTCCTTTTCCAGATACAGTCGGACGTGTGCCAATATTTGCCACACCCGGTAAAGGCTTATTACCTAAACCGTAAACTTCTACAGCATACACACCAGTAACGGGTGTGACTAAACGTTTTAACGGTAGGTTTGCTGTCGGAAAACCTATTGTTCTGCCAAGTTGATTACCATGAACCACTCGCCCGCTAATACGATAAGAGTGCCCTAATAGGCTTTCAGCTAATTCAAGATTATTTTCTTGAATTGCCTTACGTATCGCTGTACTGCTGATACGTAGCCCTGAATCACAGAAGCTTTCTGTATCTGCAACTTCAAAACCAAATTCATCACCCGCTTGTTGTAAAAAAGCAAAGTCCCCCATGCGATTTTTCCCAAAGCGGAAATCATCACCTATAGCGAGATACTTTACACCAAGCTTATTGACGAGTAAGTCAGAAACAAACTCAGCAGGTGTTAATGATGCAAAGTGCTGGTTAAATTCAACACATAAGAGGTAATCGATACCACTATCTGCGAGATATTTAACTTTGTCTCGCAGGCGTGTCAAACGCGCAGGCGCCTTGTCACCAATAAAAAATTCAAGGGGCTGTGGCTCAAATATCATCACAACAGTTGGTAGCCCTAACTGAGCCCCCTTAAGTTTCAAATTTTGAAGTAAAACCTGATGCCCACGATGGACACCATCAAAATTACCGATAGTCAGCACGCAACCATGATGGCACGCCCGGATATTCTGTATACCGCGAATTAGCTCCATAACAGGCTCAATACCGAGGAAATTGCAGGATTATACCTTGTACGACGCATAAGGTTAACCTTAGTTCGCAAAAGGTTTCATTAAACCCTATTTTTTTGATCTCTACACGACTTATTCCCCACTATTTTATGCAATTAGTGGGTTATTACGCTCCCCAACAGAGCTATTGCATTCGAACATCAAAAACTTTGGGGTAACCAATGGATTATCAATACAACAAATTTGTTCCAAGGTCTCTAAAAATATTATATTTTTATGTTTTATACTTCAATGGTTATAACCGAACGGTTAAAAAGAACAAAAAACAACCACATCATGATTAATTTTCATACTCGATATTGATTGATAAGCTAAAAATTATTTTTCGTCTTAGTTCTTTTTAAATTTCTGCCATCAATTACGCATTTTTTCACGCGAAGATCTGTATTCTTCTCATATTTGCTGATAGAATCTTGCACCATTCACAGCGCATGAACATCGAAGTACACGATGTTTATTTGCACAAATCCATTGACAAATGAAGGGCGAAAGGGCATATTCCTCGACCTTTGAATTGTCCTCAATAGAATACATTTGGGAGTTGGACCTTGGCTAATATCAAATCAGCTAAGAAACGTGCCGTTCAGTCAGAGAAACGTCGCCAGCATAACGCTAGCCGTCGCTCTATGGTACGTACTTTTATCAAGAAAGTTTACCTTGCTATCGCTGCAGGCGATAAAGAAGCTGCTCAGAAAGCATTCAATGACATGCAACCTATTGTTGATCGCCATGCTACTAAAGGCCTGATCCACAAAAATAAAGCAGCACGTCATAAAGCTAACTTAGTTGCTCAAATCAAAGCAATGTAATTTTGCTTCTTGATTAGCTTAAAAAAACCGGCTTATGCCGGTTTTTTTATTTATTATTGTTTTTTATCTAGGCTATCAAGCGGAACTGAAAATAAATCTGAAAAATCTTTATTACACACTCGCTGTACTGCTGGGTGCTGGATCATTCTCTCTGCAAAAATAACGTAATATTCTTCTTTAACGCTCTCTAAACGCCCTAACTCCACAATATCTTCTCCACCTAAAAGATCAGGTGTATATTGCGAAGGAGCAACAAAAATTGCGTTATAATGCATGCCGAATGCTTTCATAAGTGCGGCATCATCGAATTCACCTAATACTTCAACCTGCAAGTTTTTATTGCGGATCCAAGCGAGTATATGCCTACCTAACAAATATCGCCGACCAGGGATCAATAAGCGACGTTCCTCTAAACATTCAGGAAATGGCTTTTTAGGGATAGGCTGACGGCAAAAGAAACTCATATTACACTCGCCCAATTTCACCGAAAACAAGCCTTCCTGCTGCGATGAGTCAACTGGGCAGTCAGATAAAATCATATCTAATTTATGTTGGCTGAGCTGCTCTAATAGCAATTCATGGGTTGATTCAAAACAACGTAAATGAATCTGTTCATGCTCAACAACCGTAGTTTCTAATATTTTACTTACTAGCTGTTTTGATAGCGTATCCGCAACCCCGACATCAAACAGTAAGTTAGATTCGCGGCTGTAATTGACAATATCAAGCATTTCTTGGCTAAGCATAAACATTTTGTCTGCATAGCGGAAAATTAATTGTCCAAGCTCAGATGGCACTAAACCTCGCCCCTGCCTTTTAAACAATTTGCCACCTAAACGCTCTTCTAGCGCTTTTATTTGCCCTGTAATTGTCTGAGGAGTCAGGTAAAGCGCTTCTGCTGCTCCGACAACAGAGCCCTCTTTACATACATGCCAGAAGTAGTAAAGATGGTTAAAATTAAGATGTGAAACCCGCATATCGATTCCTTTTGTACCGTCGCTAGTCTAGTTATGGTAACTACTATTGACCATACACATTTACCTGTACCCTATATTTTCAGGGCCTTTAAAATGAATACCGTAGTGTATTAATAAACACACTACGGTATATCATAGATTATTAGTTCGGAAATTCTTACTAATAATTTGCAAAACTACACAATAAGCTTGTATTAGATTGGTTCTTTTTGTTTCGGTAACACTACTCTTAACATAAAATACCCTAAAAACGCGGCTAACGTCGAACCAATCAAAATACCTAGGCGTGAATAGGTACTATACACCTCATCAAGCCCATCAAATGCGAGGCCAGTGATAAAAATAGACATAGTAAAACCGATCCCACACAGTACAGAAACTGCAAATACTTGTTTTAAGTTAATCGACTCCGGTAATTTTGCAAACCCAAGTTTTACCGAAACCCAACTAAACAGAAAAATCCCAATAGGCTTACCTAAGATCAAGCCAGCGGCTACCCCTAATGGCAGTGGGCTTAATAAACCGTCAAAAGTCACACCTTGAAGTTGCACACCTGAATTAGCAAATGCAAAAATAGGTAGAATTAAGTAAACAACCCATGGATGTAAGACGTGCTCCAATTCTTCTGAAGGCTTAGTCTGGTTAGTACCACGTAAAGGGATCAAGAAGCCGACAATTACCCCAGCTAATGTGGCATGAACACCAGATTTCAAAATACACACCCACAATATTAACCCAATAACTAAGTAAGCGGCTGTATTCTCTACTCTACGCCAATTCATCATACAAAGGATCGCAATACACAGTGCTGATAACCCCAATGCAACCACGGAAACTGAGCTGGTATAGAAAAATGCAATAATTACGATAACGCCTAGATCATCAATGATAGCCAATGCCAATAAGAACACTTTTAGCTCTGTGGGTACTCGCTTACCTAGTAACGCCATCACACCTAACGCGAAAGCAATGTCTGTAGCGGCAGGTATTGCCCAACCTTGCTGGGTAACTGCATCTCCACCATTAAATAATAAATAGATTAATGCAGGAGCAATCATTCCACCTAGTGCCGCAATTGCTGGAAATATCGCTTTGTCACGTCCTGCGAGGGATCCTTCCAATAATTCACGTTTTACTTCAAGGCCAACCACCAAAAAGAAAATCGCCATTAAGAAGTCATTAACCCATAATATCAAAGGCTTATCTAAACCAAATTCTGATATTTTAATTGATATAGGGATATCTAAAAATTGCTGATAAGCCCCCTGCAATGGCGAATTTGCCATCACTAAAGCGACTATGGCAGCAATAATCAGAAGTAAGCCCCCTGCTGCTTCTAACCTTAAAAATTTACGAATAATTGCTGTCATATATTTAACCTCAATGTTTTTTTGAATGTTAATACTATGCTAATTATTAATTCGTAAAAAATCGTTTATTTATCGCTTAACACTCGAAATTACCGATCAATTTAGGTTAGAGATCACGGCAAATGAGAAAAAAACGTTAATTTTACTATAGACAATTTTTATAAAAACAAATAATAAATTTTGTGATAAACGGACTTTATAAATTCAATTTTTTTGGTATCAAAAATCTACACTTTTTATCTTCGCAGGCAAAAAACATATATTTCTTTCTTCGATACCTTTCGTAAAAATTTTAAATATGGAAGACTATCCACAAGATATCTGCCAAGCGCTTCGCAAAAAAATGTGTTTGGATTGCTAATAAAATACTAATGATTACAATTTAACAATGACAACTTACGTATTACTTTCTGTGCTGTTTGCAGCTTTCTGCCATGCAAGCTGGAACGCCATAGTTAAATTTGGCAATGACCGTTTTTTCGGCCTAGTCATGATTTCTGTTTTTTCTGGCGTCTTAGCGGTACCCGCAATATTTTGGTTTGGCCTACCGTCACCAGAAGCTATTCATTGGTTAGCCCTATCCGTACTTTTTCATATTGGATACACCTATTTTTTAAGTCAGGCTTATACACACGGTGACTTAAGCCAGATTTATCCAATATCACGCGGGTCCGCCCCATTAATAACGGCACTACTAGGTGTGTTGCTATTTAATGAATTAATTCCATTGATGGGTCTTATTGGTGTTTTATTTATTATTAGTGGTGTCGTGCTCATTGCCTTTGCTGGGAAAAAGTTCACATTAAATATCAATGGGAAAGCTCTAGCTTTTGCCATATCAACTGCCTTCTTTACTGCCTGTTATACCTTATCTGATGGTTATGGAGCCAGAGCAAGTGAAGATCCCGTGACATATACACTTTGGCTATTTTTATTGAACGGAATGGTGTTAGCTATACCCGGTTTTATCAAATACCGAGGTACCTTCATTGTTGGAATTCAACAATACTGGCGTTCAGGGTTACTAGGTGGGCTAATGCAGCTCATTAGCTATGGCATTGCTATATGGGCGATGAGCCAAGCGCCAATTGTCATGGTCGCAGCGATTAGAGAAACGAGTGTACTTTTCGCCATGTTCCTATCCATTGCCTTTCTCAAAGAAAAATTCAACGTAATGCGAGTCGTTGCCTGTGTCGTTATTGTTTTTGGTATTTTATTAGCAAAATTAAGTCATTAATAAAATTATTATTTGAATATTCAATCAGTAAGCAGCAAACTTAATTTTATCAGAAATAGTATTAATATTTTTTACTCATAATTTTTATATTTTCTCACCAGATATGAGGCCAAAATGTCGTTTTTAAAATCTTTACTGGCTGTTTCCATTATTAGTGCTTCTTTTTCTAGCTTTGCAGCTACATCTGCTGACATCATTATTGTCGATGGAACCATCTTAACAATGGATGCCCAGAAACAAATTATTGACCATGGTACTGTTGTCATCAAAGGCAATAAAATCATTGCCGTTGGTGGCCCTGAACTAGCTCAAAGTTATCAAGCACCTAATATCCTGAAGGTTGATGGCGACATTGTCATGCCTGGGTTAATTAACACTCACACACATGCATCTATGACCGTGTTCCGTTCTTTGGCCGATGATGTACCAGACCGTTTACACCGTTATATCTTCCCATTAGAAAACAAAATGGTCTCCCGTGAAATGGTACGAGTTGGAGCAAACCTTGCTAATATTGAAATGATTAAAGGTGGTGTCACAACTTACGTTGATATGTATTATTTTGAAGATGAAGTGGCTAAAACCGTTGATAAAATTGGATTGAGGGCTGTCCTTGGGGAATCTGTCATTCAATTTCCTGTCGCTGATGCAAAAAATGCAGATGAAGGTATCAATTATGCAGTGAATTTTATCAACCAATACAAAGATCACCCTCGTATCACACCCGCTTTTGCGCCTCATGCACCTTATACCAATACCACAGAGCATTTACAGAAAATCGCAAAATTGTCTCAAGAACTTAATGTGCCAGTGATGATCCACCTGGCTGAAACTGATCGTGAGCAAGAAGAAATAGCCAAACGTACGGGAGGGAAAAGCCCTGTACAATATATGGCTGATATTGGAGCACTGAATAATAAAGTTATTGCAGCTCACGCCATTATGGTTGATGAAAAAGATATGGATCTCCTCAAACAGTATGATGTTGGTGTCGCACATAATATCAGTGCAAACACGAAATCTGCTAAAGGGGTCGCCCCGGTCACAACCATGCTTGAAAAAGGTATTCGTGTTGGTTTAGGAACGGATGGCCCGATGTCGAGTAATACATTAACGACGTTAAATGAGCTAAACTTAGTGGGTAAAATTCACAAACTAGCCAATAAAGATAGAGCCGCAATGCCACCGATCACGGTTGTCGATATGGCAACCATGGGTTCTGCACGCGTGTTACACATGGAAGACAAATTAGGCTCTCTCGAAGCAGGGAAATTAGCTGACATCATTGTTATTGATACTAAATCACCAAACATGGTTCCTATGTATAGCCCCTATGCCGCATTAGTCTATGGTGCAAATGGAGCTAATGTTCGCCATACTATTGTTGATGGCAAGGTATTGATGCAAGACCGCCAGCTGCTGACCGCAGATGAAGGCACCATTATTAAAGAAGCTCAAGATTTTGCTAACAAAGTCCGCGAAACCGTAGTTGCGAGTGGTGAAGTCGTAAAATAAGATAAAAAAATGGCTGACTTGGCAATATGCTCAGTCAGCCATTCTAACATTACCAATTATTAACTAATTATTTATTAGTTAAATCATCAAAGAATTTTTTCACGCCATCTAAAAAGCTTTTAGAGCGCGGGCTATTCTTCTCACCACTCTTTCCACCTAGTGACTCACCAAATTCTTTGAGTAACTCTTTTTGTTTTTCATTCAGTTTTACAGGGGTTTCAACAACAATATGGCACATTAAGTCACCTTGCAAACCACCACGTACCGATTTCACACCTTTTCCTTTCATGCGGAAAATTTTACCGGTTTGAGTTTCTGCTGGGATTTTCAGTTTCACACGGCCATCAAGGGTTGGCACTTCAATTTCGCCCCCCAATGCTGCATCAGCAAAGTTAATCGGAACCTCACAATGCAGGTTATTACCATCACGCTCAAAAATATTATGAGGTAATACATGAACCTGAACGAATAAATCGCCTGCTGGTGCTCCGTTTTCTCCGGCCTCACCTTCTCCTGATAAACGAACACGGTCACCTGTATCTACCCCTGCAGGAATTTTGACTGACAGGGTTTTATATCTTTCAACACGGCCATGACCATGACATTTGTTGCATGGATCTTTGATAACTTTACCGCGACCATGACACGTTGGACAAGGTTGTTGTACAGAGAAAAAGCCTTGGCGCATATGGACTTGGCCCATACCGTGACAGGTAGAGCACGTATCTGCACTCGTCCCAGGCTTCGCACCATTACCATGACAGACGTCACAGGTTTCCAAGGTCGGAATACGGATTTCTTTGGTCACTCCACGGACAGCCTCTTCGAGAGTCAGTTCCATGTTGTACTGTAGGTCAGAACCACGGCTTGGGCGCTGCTGTCTACGGCCACCGCCAAAAATATCACCGAAGACGTCACCAAAGATATCACTGAAGTCAGCACCACCACCGAAGCCACCGCCCCCCATTCCGCCTTGCTCAAACGCAGCATGACCATATTGGTCATAAGCAGCACGTTTTTGCTCGTCAGAAAGTACTTCGTAAGCTTCTTTAATTTCTTTAAATTTATCTTCTGACTCTTTATCTCCCTGATTACGGTCAGGGTGGTGCTTCATCGCTAAACGCTTATAAGCACGCTTAATATCTTTCTCAGAAGCATTTCTCTCGAGGCCTAATACCTCATAAAAATCTCTTTTGGCCATTTAATTTACCCTTAACATGCGGAACGGGCGTAGAGTTCCCTCGACGCCCGTATCCGGTATCAGTAACCATTAACTATCATTTGCTACAGCTACTGCGCCCGCTAAGGGCATTATTTTTTATCTTTGTCGTTAACTTCTTCGAATTCAGCGTCAACAACGTCATCATCTTTCTTCGCTTCTGCGCCAGCTGCACCGCCCGCTTGAGCTTGTTGCTGTGCGATTTCCAACAGTTTTGCAGATGCAGTGACTAAGGCTTGGATTTTCGCTTCGATATCCGCTTTATCTTCACCTTTTGCTGCCACTTCTAATTCAGAAGTTGCTTTTTCGATATTCGCTTTATCTTCAGCTGGTAATTTATCACCGGCTTCTTCGATTTGTTTACGAGTACCGTGAACTAATTGGTCAGCTTGGTTACGAACCTGAACTAGCTCTTCAAATTTACGGTCAGCTTCAGCGTTTGCTTCTGCGTCACGTACCATTTTTTCGATTTCCTCATCATTCAGGCCTGAAGAAGCCTTAATGGTGATGTTTTGCTCACGTCCACTATTTTTATCTTTAGCAGACACATGCAAGATACCATCAGCATCGATATCAAAAGTCACTTCGATTTGTGGCATACCACGTGGAGCAGCTTGAATACCGTCTAAGTTAAACTGACCCAGTGATTTGTTATCACTTGCACGTTTACGCTCACCTTGCAGAACATGGATAGTTACCGCTGCTTGGTTATCTTCCGCTGTTGAGAACACTTGGCTATGTTTAGTTGGGATAGTGGTGTTCTTCGAGATTAACGAAGTCATCACGCCACCCATGGTTTCGATACCTAAAGACAGAGGAGTTACGTCAAGTAACAGAACGTCTTTAACATCACCGGCTAAAACACCACCTTGAACTGCTGCACCCATTGCAACTGCTTCATCTGGGTTCACGTCTTTACGTGGCTCTTTACCAAAGAAATCAGCAACAACTTTTTGAACCATTGGCATACGTGTTTGGCCACCAACTAAGATAACGTCGTTGATTTCGCTCACGCTTAAGCCTGCGTCTTGCAGAGCAACTTTAACTGGCTCCATAGAACGCTTAACTAAATCTTCTACCAGTGACTCTAATTTCGCACGAGTCACTTTGATATTCATGTGTTTAGGACCTGTTGCATCTGCTGTAATATACGGCAGGTTAACATCTGTTTGTTGTGCAGAAGACAGCTCAATTTTCGCTTTTTCTGCAGCTTCTTTCAGACGTTGCATTGCTAACGGGTCGTTACGCAGGTCAACACCTTGTTCTTTCTTAAATTCTTCAACTAAATAGTTAATTAAACGTGTATCAAAGTCTTCACCACCTAAGTGTGTGTCACCATTGGTAGCCAGAACTTCATAGGTTTTTTCACCATCAACTTCATCGATTTCGATGATTGATAAGTCAAAGGTACCACCACCTAAGTCATATACCGCGATAGTACGGTTACCAATTTCTCGGTCTAAACCATATGCTAATGCCGCAGCTGTTGGTTCGTTAATAATACGTTTTACTTCTAGACCCGCGATACGGCCAGCATCTTTAGTTGCTTGACGCTGAGCATCGTTAAAGTAAGCAGGAACAGTAATAACCGCTTCTGTTACTGGCTCACCTAAATAGTCTTCTGCTGTTTTCTTCATTTTTTTCAGAACTTCAGCTGAAACTTGTGGTGGAGCCATTTTTTGGCCTTTCACATCTAACCAAGCATCGCCGTTATCAGCCGCAATGATTTTATATGGCATGATAGAAACGTCGCGCTGAACTTCTTCGTCTTGGAAACGACGACCAATCAAACGTTTGATTGCAAATAAAGTATTTTCTGGGTTAGTCACAGCCTGACGTTTTGCTGGCTGACCAACTAAAATTTCACCATCTTGAGTGTACGCAATGATGGAAGGAGTCGTTCTATCACCTTCGCTGTTCTCCAGAACACGAGCTGTAGTACCATCCATAATTGCAACGCATGAGTTAGTTGTACCCAAGTCGATACCAATGATTTTACCCATCTAAAACGCCTCCAAAGGAATTCTTTTCACTATGATTTCGATATCAATCTATATGAGGCTCAATATTTCATTTTCAAGGGAGTTTTCACTCAGAGCCTAAATTATTTTTCAATACGCAATAATTTGGATTGATATCAGTTGATGCTTTTAAGATGGGGTCACAAATTCATTCATCAAGGGGGAGAATCAAAAAAATTTGCATTTATTGCAAAAAAACCTGTCTTGTGATCATTGTTTAAACAATTAAAACTGCGTATGATGCGCCGCCGCTGTCACTTTGGCAAAACTTTTTGTTTCTTATCTATTTGAATTATTTATATTTTACCAGAGGTTATATGCAGTCTAGCTCTCTTGCAAATCCAGGCCCACTTGGTTTACTAGGCTTTGGTATGACAACCATCCTGCTGAATATTCATAACGCAGGTTTTTTCCCTCTTTCATCCGTTATTTTAAGTATGGGCATTTTTTATGGTGGTATTGCTCAATTTATTGCGGGTCTGATTGAATACAAAAAAGGCAATACATTCGGTGCAACTGCATTTACCTCTTACGGTATGTTTTGGATTGCATTAGTGGGTTTATTATTTTTACCATCAATGGGATTAGCCGAAGCAACTTCACCTGAATTTTTAGGTGTTTTCCTCGCTATTTGGGGAATTTTTACCTTTTTCATGTTTTTAGGAACGTTCAAAGCTAATTTTGTTTTGCAATTTGTCTTCGGTAGCTTAACTATATTATTCGCTTTATTAGCAATCGGTAATATTACAGGAAATGCAGCATTACTAAAATTTGCAGGTTTTGAAGGAATTATCTGTGGTGCTAGCGCATTTTATTTAGCAGTTGCGGAAATATTAAATGAGCAATATGGCAAAACAGTATTACCGATTGGCCAGCGTGGTTAAATTTAACTAACGTATGTGATTTTATGCATTAAATATTATTAATCAGGTGAGTTAAGTCTCACCTGATTACATTAAAAGACTACTCAGAGCGAATAGCCGATTTAGGTCTGAACGCTTTCACAATTGTAGGGTCTGTTTCTACATAAGGGCCATCAAGTAATTGAATGCAATAAGGAACACTGGCAAAAATACCAGAAACTACCACATTCCCTTCTTTGTCTTTTAAACCTTCCAGAGTTTCCGCAATCGCTTTAGGCTGTCCAGGTAAATTTAAAATCAGAGCTTGGTTGCGTATTACCCCCACTTGACGTGATAGTATCGCAGTAGGGACGAATTTCAGGCTAATTTGGCGCATTTGCTCACCAAAACCCGGCATCTCGCGGTCAGCAATCGCAAGGGTTGCATCAGGCGTGACATCGCGACGAGCGGGCCCTGTGCCACCAGTAGTGAGGACTAAATGGCAAGCAAATTCATCCACCAGCTCACATAATGTTTGCTCTATCATGATTTGCTCATCAGGGATCAGGCGAGTTTCGATACGAAAAGGGGTTGTCAGCGTTTTTGCTAACCACTCTTCTAGTGCTGGAATACCTTTGTCTTCATAAATACCACTCGAAGCACGATCAGAAACAGAAACCAGACCTATGCGCAATTCATTCATACAAACCTCAAAAAATTGATCAATTCAGAAACTGTCTACTAATGGATAAACAGGAGCATTATCATAGCATGATGCGCTTTTGCATACAGCGACCTCAATTTTATATCTTGAAATTGAGAACTAACTCAATGAAAAATAGGCATAAAAAAACCCAACCAACTGGCTGGGTTTTAAGAAAAAACGAAATAAATTACAGTAAATCTGCAATCATTTTTTCCAGTTTTTCTTGGTCTACTGCAAACTTACGGATACCGTCAGACAGTTTATCAACCGCCATTGGATCTTGGTTGTGCTGCCAGTAGAACTCAGCTTCAGTTAACTTAGCGCCTGGCTCTTGAGTTTTACCTGTATCAGTCAGTTTACGGACTAATTCACCTTGTGACTCAGACAGTTCTTTCAATAAGCCTGGGGAGATAGTTAAGCGGTCACAACCTGCTAACTCAATGATTTCACCCACGTTACGGAAGCTTGCGCCCATAACCACAGTTTTATAACCGTGAGCTTTGTAGTAATTGTAGATTTCAGTAACAGAAACTACACCTGGATCTTCATGTGGTGCGAATTCTTTTTTATCTGTATTCGCTTTGTACCAGTCAAGGATACGGCCCACAAATGGAGAAATCAGGTATACACCTGCTTCCGCACAAGCGCGTGCTTGAGCAAAAGAGAATAATAAGGTCAGGTTACAGTTAATGCCTTCTTTTTCCAGTTTCTCTGCAGCACGGATACCCTGCCAAGTCGAAGCTAGTTTAATCAGAATACGGTCATTACTGATGCCTGCATCGTTATACATTTTAATTAAGTGACGCGCTTTAGTAATACAAGCTTCTTCATCATAAGAAAGGCGCGCATCAACTTCAGTAGAAATACGACCCGGAACTAATTTCAGAATTTCCAGACCGATATTAACAGCCAGTTTGTCACAAGCATCAACAATTTGTTGCTCACGATTACTGCTTTGCTTACGTGCCCATTCTACCGCTTCATCAATTAATTTACGGTACTCAGGAATTTGTGCAGCATTTAAGATCAGCGATGGATTTGTGGTCGCGTCTTGTGGTTTATAAAGCTTCATCGCTTCGATGTCGCCAGTATCAGCAACAACGGTTGTCAGACTACGTAGTGAGGTTAGTTTATCGGTCATTTCTTTAATCTCGTTGTTATAAAGGAATTGTGGCTATCGCCGCACCGTCTACAGATAATATCATGCATCCATATTGCTGCAAGCAAGTAAATCTAGTCAAAAGCAACTATTTGATTGGCAATCGGTTTCGCTAGCCAATTAGAAACTGAATCCTTTTAGCAAGTTATACTGTGCCCTTATTGTAATAAAGAATAATATTGGTTTGGCTTATCGTATCAATTACCCAATTAGGAAGAATTTTTGCTAAAGTAAGCAGTATCATTCTTTATAAAGGGTCAAGTCATGCTT
The DNA here is from genome assembly GCF_028479505.1 of Providencia sp. PROV205. Classification (NCBI taxonomy): domain Bacteria; kingdom Pseudomonadati; phylum Pseudomonadota; class Gammaproteobacteria; order Enterobacterales; family Morganellaceae; genus Providencia; species Providencia sp. PROV205. The sequence continues at coordinate 30,924 of NZ_JAMPNU010000017.1, forward strand.
ATTACAATTTCACCTGCAAAAACATTAGACTACGAAAGCCCACTTGCGACGCAGCAATTTACTCAGCCTGAATTACTCACTGAGTCTCAAAAATTAATTAATGTCTGTCGTAAGTTAACCCCTTCGGATATCGCCAGTTTAATGAAAATTAGTGACAAACTTGCAGGGCTCAACGCTGCTCGTTTTGAAGAATGGCATGCGGACTTTACCCCAGAAAATGCACGCCAAGCGATCCTCGCTTTCAAGGGGGATGTTTATACTGGAATGCAAGCTGAAACCTTTTCGCAAGACGATTTTGCGTTTGCCCAATCCCATTTACGCATATTATCAGGTCTTTACGGTATTTTAAGACCGCTAGATTTAATGCAGCCTTATCGCTTAGAAATGGGAATTCGTTTAAAAAATACCCGCGGAAAAGATTTGTATGAGTTTTGGGGAGACATTATCACCAAACAGTTAAATCACACCTTAGCAGAACAGAAAGACCAAATATTGATCAACCTAGCTTCTGATGAGTACTTCAAATCCGTGAATACGAAGAAATTGGATGGTCAAATCATCAAACCTGTTTTCCTTGATGAAAAGAATGGTAAATATAAAGTTATCAGTTTTTATGCAAAAAAAGCGCGGGGTTTAATGAGCCGCTTTATTATCCAAAATAAATTGACGACAACAGACCAACTGACTGATTTTAATTTGGAAGGCTATCAATTTGATGAAAGCCAATCTAAAGGTAACGAGCTGGTATTTACTCGTTCAGAACAAGCTTAATTCTTAATACATAAAACGTGGGGACTGGCACACAGCCGATACCCACGTATTTCAAAATACTTCATTCTTTTTTCCAGCTCTATCACAGTTTATTTATAAACTTTCTAGCCAATAACAAATTAGCATTGATTCCTCAGCCTGCTTTTTAGCTTTATGACAGTATAAGTTGAGGTTTTACCCACTATTTTGGAGGTGAAGTATGCCTTATGTTGCATCATCAAAGCGCTATAACGAAATGGAATATCGTTTATGTGGCCGTAGCGGGTTACGATTACCACTCATTTCATTAGGGTTATGGCACAACTTTGGTAATAACAAACCCGTTGATAACTGCCAAGCCATGCTTCGTCATGCTTTTGACCTTGGGATCACCCATTTCGATCTGGCTAATAATTATGGGCCACCTCCTGGATCTGCCGAGAGTACATTTGGCCAAATCATGCAACAAGATTTTCTGCCTTATCGTGATGAAATGATCATTTCATCAAAAGCGGGTTTCACTATGTGGGATGGCCCTTATGGTGACTGGGGAAGTAAAAAATATTTGGTTGCAAGCCTTAACCAAAGCTTGAAGCGAATGGGCTTGGATTATGTGGATATCTTTTATCATCATCGACCTGACCCCAATACCCCATTAGAAGAAACCATGGGAGCGCTAGATCTCATTGTTCGCCAAGGAAAGGCCCTGTATGTAGGAATTTCTAATTACCCAACCAATTTAGCCAAAGAAGCAATTGGTATTCTCAATGAATTGGGGACCCCTTGCCTGATCCACCAACCTAAATACTCCATGCTAGAACGCACTCCCGAAGAAGATTTACTCGATTTACTGGAAGAAGAAGGGGTAGGCTCTATTGCGTATTCTCCGCTAGCCGGTGGAATTTTAACTGATCGCTACCTTAATGGCATTCCTGCTGATTCACGCGCGGCAGGCAACCCTTCTTTACCCCCTGAAAGGCTCACCTCAACCATTTTATCAAAAGTTAAACAATTGAATGAATTGGCGGTAAAAAGAGGGCAGAAGTTAAACCAAATGGCCTTAGCCTGGTTACTTAGACATGATAGGATCACTTCCGTTCTCATCGGTGCAAGCCGTATTAGCCAAATTGATGATGCAATGGGGATCCTAAAAAATCGTAATTTTACGCAAGAAGAACTCAAAGCCATCGAATTAATATTAGAAAGCGAATAAAACCAATAAGTTGCAGATAACCCTGCAACTTAATAAATTTTATCTTAATTAACGATATTCCCCATTTGCTTTAAACTGCACCACAGAATAAGGCTGAGTACGGCCATCCGGCTGCTCCATCCCTAGGCTACCAATTGGCATACCCGGAACAGAAATTCCTACCACATCCGCCGGTAAGGTATCAATCGCATCAAGACTGCTGACAGGAACATGACCAACAATCACCTTACCTTTGTATTTAGCGATATGGCAACTGCGTAAGTTGTATGGCACATTCAGCTCATCATTCAGTTTGTTCAAGTCATCATAACTGATTTCATTGACCACAACGTCATACCCTGCTTTTTTAACCCCTTCTCCCCATAATTGGCAGCAGCCACAATTTGCATCTTTATACAATTGCACGCTCTGGTTTTGAGAAAATGCAGAAAATGAGAGTAAAAACATTCCACCTAAAATTATCTTTTTCATTGCTATTTACCTTATCAATAATAATGACGAGTACTTAAAAAGTGTCTATTTTTTATGGCGTAACTGGCAGATTAATTTATAAGCTGCAGGAATAATAAATAGGGACAATAATGGCGCGGTGATCATGCCGCCAATCATCGGTGCTGCTATACGGCTCATGACTTCCGAACCGACTCCTGTCCCAAGTAATATTGGCAATAAACCCGCTAAAATTACGGCAACTGTCATGGCTTTAGGACGGACACGTAAAACAGCACCTTCATATAATGCATGGTCTAAATCTTGGTTTGATAACTTGCTTATTCCTTGCTGTTTTTCTTTATCTTCGATTGCATGGCGTAAATAAATCAACATAACTACGCCAAATTCAGCGGCTACACCTGCCAATGCAATAAACCCTGTCCCTGTTGCAACCGATAAATTAAAGTTCATCCAATAAAGGAACCAAATAGCGCCCACTAAAGCAAAAGGTAAGCTTAATAAAATCAGTAATGCTTCACTAAATCGTCTGAATGCTAAATAAAGCAGGACAAAAATAATCAGTATGGTAGCAGGAACCATTAACATTAATTTTTGGTTGGCTCTTTCGAGCAATTCAAATTGTCCCGTAAAGGAATAACTCAAGCCCGGCTTCATTTGGATGTTATCTTTTATTGCGGCATCAATATCTTTAATAACAGAGACCATATCGCGATCACGCGCATCAATATAAATCCAGCTAGTCGGTCTTGCGTTCTCTGTTTTCAACATTGGAGCGCCCATATTCACGGATACATCCGCAACATCACTAAGCACAATTTGCTGTTTGCTCGGCGTTAAAATTGGTAATAACTTCATCGCAGATACGCTATTTCGGTAATCTTGAGGATATCTTATGCTAATTGGGTAACGCTCAATCCCTTCAACCGTTTCCCCGATCATTTCCCCACCAGTCGCCATTGAAATATAAACTTGTACATCACTGATACTCATGCCAAAACGCGCCGCTTTTTCTCTGTCAATTTTGACATCAATATAACGCCCACCAACCAATCGCTCAGCCAAAACAGAAACAACCCCGGGAACCGATTTTGTCACTTTTTCAATTTCTTGGGCTAATGCATCGATCTCATCAAGATCTCTTCCTGACACTTTGATGCCTATAGGGCTTTTGACTCCCGTAGATAACATGTCAATACGATTGCGAATAGGCGGAACCCATAAGTTTGCAACCCCGGGCAAACGCACGGTTTCATCAAGCTCATCAATAATTTTTTCAAGTGTCATCCCTTCTCGCCACTCTGCTTGCGGCTTCAAACGTATCGTTGTTTCAATCATCTCCATAGGGGCTGAGTCCGTTGCCGTTTCAGCTTTACCGACTTTACCAAATACCGTATCGACCTCAGGAATAGTTTTGATTAGCTTATCTGTATTTTGTAGTAAAAATGCTGCTTGGGCAGGCGAAACTCCCGGCAGTGTTGAAGGCATATAAAGTAAGTCACCTTCATTAATCGCAGGAAGAAATTCCCCCCCTAAATGTTTTAATGGCCATATCACGGTAAATAAAGATAAGAAACCAATTAATAAGGTGGTCTTCGGCCATGCTAATACCTTAATTAGAATAGGACTGTAGAGAGCAATCAACCAACGATTCAGTGGATTTTTATTTTCATTTGGAATATTACCGCGGATCCAATACCCCATTAGGATTGGAATCACAATTAACGCTAACGCTGCAGCCCCCGCCATGGCATAGGTTTTTGTAAATGCGAGTGGGCCAAATAAACGGCCTTCTTGTCCTTCCAACGTAAAGATAGGAATAAAAGACAATGTGATAATTAATAAACTGATAAATAATGCCGGCCCAACTTCAACAGCAGAGTCAGTAATAACTTTCCAACGCTGGGTATTATCAATGGCTTTACCTTCATTTTCATGTTGCCATTTTTCTAATTTTTTATGCGCATTTTCGATCATCACAATGGCGGCATCTACCATTGCCCCGATAGCAATTGCAATCCCCCCCAATGACATAATATTTGCATTTATTCCTTGATAACGCATGACAATAAAGGCAATAAATAATCCGAGAGGCAAGGAAATAATTGCGACTAATGCAGAACGGAAATGCCATAGGAAGATAGCGCACACCAATGCGACAACAATAAATTCTTCTAGCAACTTATAGCTTAAATTATCAATCGCGTTATCAATAAGAATACTTCTATCATAAGTTGTAATAATTTCGATGCCTTCCGGTAAACTGGCACTTAAATCTTCAAGTTTCTGTTTTACATCATGGATCACATTACGTGCATTTTCACCTGAGCGAAGCAAGATAATACCACCAACTACCTCGCCTTCCCCATTTAGCTCAGCAACCCCACGACGCATTTCGGGGCCTTCCTGTATTCGAGCAACATCTTGTAGGTAAATTGGCACGCCATTTTCGGGAGTTTTTAGGTAGATTTTATTGAAATCATCAATAGATTGAAGATAGCCACTCGCTCTAACCATATATTCAGCTTCAGCAATTTCAATCGATGAGCCACCCGCTTCTTGGTTAGCCATTTCAACTGCCTGTTTTATTTCAGGTAATGTCACGGAAAATTGGCTGAGCTTGAGTGGGTCAACTAAGATTTGATAAGATTTAACCACACCTCCGACGGTTGCAACTTCGGAAACATTTGGCAAAGCCTTCAATTCATATTTCAAAAACCAATCTTGTAATGAGCGCAGTTCAGCTAGATTATGCTTTCCTGTTTTGTCCACTAAAGCATATTCAAAAACCCAGCCAACCCCTGTCGCATCAGGGCCAATAGAGGCTACCGCACCTTTTGGCAATTGGTTTTGGACTTGATTTAAATATTCTAAAACGCGTGAACGAGCCCAGTATAAATCTGTATTATCTTCAAAAATAACATAAACATATGAGTCACCAAATGCAGAAAAACCCCGTACCGTTTTTGCTCCCGGCACAGATAACATCGTCGTCGTTATTGGGTATGTGACTTGGTTTTCGACCAGTTGGGGCGCTTGCCCTGGATAAGTGGTTTTGATGATCACTTGTACATCAGATAAGTCAGGTAATGCATCAACAGGTGTACTGCGGATACTCCAAATACCCGCAATAACTAAAAACATGACTCCCATTAGGACTAAAAAGCGATTAGCGACTGAGCGTCTTATAATCCATTCCAACATACTCTACTCCTGAGATTTATGTGATGAATGATTAGATGACGCTGAAGGCTCAGGAAGTGCTTCCATCTTGGCTAATGCTCCCGCAATATTCGCTTCGGAATCAATCAGGAAAATCCCCTGAGTCACAATATGCTCACCCACTTGTAGCCCTTCAGATATTGCCGTCATTTGTTGAGATTCACTGAGCACTCGTACTCTTTTCGGAATAAATTCACCATTCTCACCAACAGCAATAACATGTTGTTCTTTCCCTGAATCCACAATGGCTTGTGAAGGGATCAATAAACTTTCATTACCTTCTGCAACTAAATTCAAATATGCAGTCATACCCGGTTTTAATAAATGGCTAGGGTCCGCAATTTCTGTACGAATATTAATTGTACGACTTGCTTGGTCTGCGCTAGGTAATATCAGCCAGTTTTTTACAGTAAATAACTGTGAAGGATAAGCGGGAATAGAAACTGTAAATTCTGTTTGTTTATTCAGTAATTCAGCAACTGACTGAGGAACAGAGGCATTAATCCATAATGGATCTGTTCCTTGTATTTGTGCAATAACAACTTCTTTAGATACGTTCATCCCTAAACGTAGATTAAGTGCAGTAATTACCCCTGAAATAGGTGCTTGGATCGTAAAACGTGATTGGACTTTTCCTGTTTTAATAAACTGAGAAAGTGCTCCCTCTGGCATGCCATTTAAACGTAAACGCTCAATGACGCTATTAAGATCTTGCTGGCTCGCATTCATCTGCTTGAGTGCAAGGTATTCACTTTGCGCTTCAACCCATGCAGGGATCGTTAGATCAGCAATAGGAACCCCTTTTTGGATCCTCTCACCAACGGTGAATGGGTAAACTTTTTCAACGAAACCATTTTCTCGCGCTTGCACGATAGCGAATTGATGATCATTAAATGCAATTTCGCCTGGAAATGTTAAGTCATAGCTTAATTTCCCCCACTTTACATCCACCGTTTTAAGTCCTAAATTTTGTGTCTGTGTTGGGTTAATTGTTATCCCTTTGCTATTCGCTGAAGCCAAGTTTTCATCCGCATATTTAGGAACAAGATCCATGTCCATAAACGGGGATTTCCCTGGTTGATCAAACTTGGTATTGGGATACATCGGGTCATACCAATACAATACGGTGCGTTCTTGTTTTTCAACTGGTTGGCTATTATTTTCTACAACGAAAAAATATCGGTAAAATAAAATTGAAATAACGCTCGATAAAATAATTACCAATAGCAATTTGGTCAGGTTAACTAATGACATAACATCTCTCTACCTATTTAGTTTATCTTTTCGACGGATTTCAACATTGAAAGATTGCCTTGTTGTACAAATGAAAATTTTAATTCATCATTTTCTTGTAAGCCGTTGATCATATTTTCATCTTCATAGGTAAAACGCATCGTCATTGGTGGCCAGCCAATACTTTGAATTTCTTTATGATTTATTGTTAACTTTTTATTATCTTTATCAATCGAGATTAGCGTTCCTTCGGTATTGATTGTCGGCTCTGCGACTTTTTCTGGATAAATAGAGTGGTTATGTTCAGCAGCATTTGCATAACTAGTTGCTGTTAACATCGCCATTGAAATTGCAAAAAATACTGTATTTAATTTTTTCATTGTTACCCTCATGATTTTATTAATCCGCCACCTAATGCAGAGAATAAATTTATTTCATTCTTCTGCTGTTCAATTTTCAACATCAATAAATTTTGTTGTTCGGTAAATAAGCTACGCTGTGCTTCAAGAACATCGAAATAGCTCAAACTGCCATATCGATAACTCGCTTGTTTCTGTGTTAAGACGTTTTGCAGCGTGTTGACATATTGCACTTGGGAGATGAGTTGTTTTTCTAAACTCGATTTGATCACTAAAGCATCTTTCACTTCTCGAAATGCTACTTGAATACTTTTTTCGTAATTAGCTATTGCTTTATTTTTTCTGATATTTGCTAATTCTAAATTTCGGCTATTTGTGCCACCAGTAAAAATAGGTAGCGTAATTTTAGGAATAAAATTCCAAATACCATTTGAAGAATCAAATAACCCTGTTAAAGAATCATTACTGTTTTCAATTCCTGTATTAAAGGAAATAGAAGGAAAGAAAGCGGCTCTTGCTACACCTATACTGGCATTCTCAGAAATAATATTTTGCTCCGCAGCCATAATATCTGGGCGTTTTAATAATATTTCAGAGGGAATATCTGAAGGAGTTGTAATTAAAGGATAGTTTGGCTCGTAGCGTCCTAGATCTAAATTTATTTTTGTTACATAGTCATTTGTCAAAAAATTCAGTAAATTTTCATTTTTTGCAATTTCACTTTCAATTTTTTCGATATTAATAGAAATAGACTGTACTTGCCCTTTAGCTTGTTCTAGGTCTGATAGCGCGGCTTTTCCTGCCGCCACTTTTTGCATTACAATCGATTGACTATTGAGGTAGCTTTGCTTCGTCTCTTGCGCAATTAATAATAATTTCTGGTTATACACCACATCTAAATACGCCTCTGCTACCGTTTTGATTGTGATAATTTGTGTCGCACGCTTCATCTCTTGAGAAGCAATAAACTTTGCTTTATCGGCATCAGATAAGTTTTTAATACGCCCAAAAAAATCCAGTTCATAACTGATATCAACGCCTGCACTGTATTTCTTATTAAAGGATGACCCAGACGCTAATGATTGGCCATAATCGCCGCTCATCGATGAACTAATTTGAGGATATTTTTCTGCTCCTGCTAGCCCAAAACGCACACGAGCTTCTTCTACATCTAAGGCCGCAAGATATAAATCACTGTTTTTCTCAAGCGCAATTTCTATCACGCTTTTCATTTGTGGGTCTTGAATAAATTGAGACCAACTTGGTATTGCTAATTCTGTTTTATCCCGCGCTGTTTTATCCCGCGTTACTACATCAGAAAGATTGCCACTGAATTGATGAGGCAAATTAAAATTAGGGCGTTGATATTCAGGGGCAAGCGAAACACAACCAGTCAAAATTAGGGCATAAGCTATTATTAATATTTTAGGGGAATACATGGTATAGCCATGCCTCTAGTGATTAAAATTGTCACTATAGTAAAAAAGGCCTCCTGTTAGATTCATGACATGAAAATGACAAATTTGTCATTTTACATTTCGTTGCCATAGTGCTTAGAATGATTACATTGTTTTCCTGACTGCAGGGCCTGAGATGAAACTACTTATTGTTGAAGATGAACATAAAACGAGAGAATACTTATCTAAAGGCTTAAGTGAGTCCGGGTTTATTGTTGATGCAATCGAAAATGGCATTACAGGCCTGCATATGGCGACAACTGAAGACTATGATTTAATTATTCTTGATGTGATGTTGCCAGATATTAATGGCTGGGAGATTGCTAAAAACTTACGCAATACAGGAAAAAATACGCCAATCCTCATGCTTACTGCTTTAGGTAATGTTGAACATCGAGTCAAAGGGTTAGAGATAGGTGCTGACGATTATCTTGTTAAGCCATTTGATTTTTCTGAGCTACTTGCTCGAGTAAGAACTTTATTACGCAGAGGCAATAACAGCATCCAAAAAACACAATTTACCATTGCTAATTTGCATGTTGACCTGATCAAACGACGCGTTACACGTGAAAATGATAAAATTATACTCACCAGTAAAGAATTTTCATTATTGGAATTTTTTATTCTTCACCAAGGCGAAGTTCTTTCTCGTTCTCTTATCGCCTCAAAAGTTTGGGATATGAATTTTGATAGTGATACCAATGTCATTGATGTTGCAGTTAAAAGGCTGAGGGCTAAAATAGATCAAGGCTATGAACCTAAATTGATTCATACCATTAGAGGGATGGGCTATTTACTCGAGATCCCTGAAAATGATTAAGCTGTTTCGATCTCCTGTCTCTATTTCAATTCGTCTTATTGTTTTGATCAGTATTACTCTCTCCCTCGCCTTACTATTATTTAGCTCGATCATGATCAACTCAGTTATGTTACATTTTAAGCAGCAAGATGAATACACACTTAACCAGTTGAATTTAACGATCCGAAGCTTATTAAATGGCAATTCAGATCCACAAAGTGAGCAATACGCACGAATTAAAACCATTATTAATGAGCATCAAGATGCTACCATTTATCTCATTGATAATAAAGGAAATACATTAGTATCTCCCAATGCAACAGATAAACTTATTACGCACTTAAAAAATTATGATCCTGATAAAAATAACCAAGACGTAGAGCTCAAAGATTATCGTCTATCAGAAAGTCTTATTCAGGTGGGCCCTCCTTCAGAGCCTAAACAATATCGATTAGTTACTGCGCTATCATTAAATTTTCATCATGATTATCTGAGCTCATTAATAAACAGTTTGATTATCAGTGCAATTATACTGTGCTTATTTACTATTCTTGTCGTTTATTTCCTTGTGATAAAGGGATTAAAACCCCTTAAAGATGTAAGCGATGAAATAAAAAATGTCACATCCGAAAACTTAAGCGTCCGTTTAGATCCTGATTCTGTACCTAATGAATTGAAGCAATTAACAAAATCATTTAATCAGATGTTAGTAAAAATTGAAGATGTTTTCGTAAGGCAAACAAATTTTTCGGCAGATATTGCTCATGAAATGCGTACACCAATCACTAATTTAATGACTGAAACTCAAATATCTTTGAGTAAAAACCGCAGTAAAGAAGAGCTAGCTGAAGTGTTATATTCTAATTTGGAAGAATATAACCGACTATCACGAATGATCTCTGATATGCTTTTTCTTGCTCAAGCAGATGATAATAGGCTTATCCCAGAGAAAAAAATCATTAATATTAAAACTGAAATAGAGCTCATATTTGATTATTTTGAATATCTCGCTGAAGAGAATGAAATAAAACTTAAGCTAATTGGGGACACTAGTCCTATTATGGCCGATAAAGACATGTTAAGAAGAGCGATTACTAATTTATTATCAAATGCTATCCGCTACACCCCAAGGGGTGACTCTGTCAGCATTAACATTTCAAATGTAAAAGAGGGTATTGAATTAATCATCAGCAATCCCGGTATAAAAATACCCGAAGAACACTTAGAAAAACTCTTTGATAGATTTTATCGAGTAGATAAATCAAGGCAAAGAAAAAATGAAGGAAGTGGAATTGGGTTGGCAATCGTCAAATCAATTATATTAGCGCATAAAGGCAGGATCTCTGTAAAATCAGATGATTTTTCAACACGCTTTACTGTATTTTTACCTATGAAACCAAATTGAATGTCTACCATAAATGGCAATTTTGTCATTTTGTTGTCAGTATTCAGACAGAAATAAAGCCTTATTATAGTTATAAGATAAACTATTTAACTTAATAAGGGTTCACAATGAAAAAATTTATTTTTGCTTTAACACTTGTAGCTGTAACAGGACATGTATCTGCCGCTCAAACTGAAAAAGAAATACATTATAATGCTGCAAATGCATTAAATTTCACTGAAAACAATACTTCTTATTCTAATTTAAAATCGATTAATAGCCATTTAAGTAAAGCGGGTATTTCGACCAATAATGATATCAATTCAACTCAGTCATTCCTTGAGTTAGATGAACACGCCCAAGCTGCTGCTGCATTGAGTTTTACGCAAAACAATACATCACCAATAATGCAAAGTATGATCAGTCGCCACCAAAGCCTATCACCTAACTATAAACAACCGGCAGTAAAAGTTGCGAAATCATTTTCCGAAATGAATGAAAATGAAAAAGCAGTCACTATGTTAAGCTTTCATAAAAACAGCTCATCAGAATCGATTCAAAGTAAAATAATAGAAAATTTAAAAAATAATTAATTGAAATTTTAAAACCATATTATCAAATAACTAATTAATATGGTTTTAAATCAATCAAAATAAGCCTAACCCCCTCGCCTTCAATTTTATTAAACCCATTTCATTTTTTATTAAAAATAAATGAAGCTATTTATTGAACATCAAAAAAAATAGTTTATTATTTCTAGGTAGTTCATTTTAATATTAACTTTAAAAGGCGATTATATGTTTAAAAAATCAATCATACTTGCATCTTTATTATTTCCAGCACTCTCTTTGGCTACCCCTATTCTTCCCTTCCCGCCAGAGCCACCTATCCTAAGTATAGACTTAAAAATAGCCTATAACGGAGATGATGATGATGTTTGGCTGAACATAGAATAAAAGCAATAAGATACCAAATAAAATTTAAAGAATATTTCCCTCATAATGTATAGCCCTATATCCATTTAATATACTCTCTTCGGAAATACTGGTCTATATGCGGTTAAATCAAAAGTAAAGTGGGACCAAATTTAAAAATCCCCACTTTACCCTTTTTTCAAAAAATACCCCACACACAACTATAAAATTAATTATAAAATAAAATATTACATCATCAATTGCTAATCAATTACTTTAATTACTAAGGGTTTATTAGTTATATAACTAATTAAATATTTGTTATTAATATAAAACAAAAAAAAGCCATAATACTTTATATTTATCGTAAAACAAATTTAATTACACACATAGATAAATAACTAATTGCTTATTCAAAACCATGAATTACAATTTCATTGCAGTTCATTTTAATTTAAACTTTTAAACGAGGATCTTATATGTATAAAGCATCTATTGTCATAGTATCTTTATTATTCCCAATTCTATCATCTGCAACTTCTTTCCAAGAAAAACATTCTGACAATATTTCTACTTATTCTACTGTTTACGAACAAAGCCATGGAGGAAATGGTGGGAATGGCGGTCATGGTGGTAATGGTGGCAATGGTGGTAATGGCGGCAACGGCGGTAATGGCGGTAATGGCGGCAACGGTAGATAATTTAACTAGTCACTAAATATTTCCCTCCTCACTCGATGAGGGGGGAACGGAGGAATTTATAATGTATAAAAATTACATCTCACTTGGTGTCTTATTAATGAGTTCTATTTCATTTTCAGCATACTCTCACTCCTTATTTAATACTGCATCTAATTGTTTATTAAAAAATGAACTTAATATTAATGAAATTAATAATAAGGTATGTTCGAAACTCCATGGCCAATATTACTATTCTAAATTTTTTAGCTTTGTAAGCTATGGACAAAATGGGAATTCGGGCCAAGCTGGAAATGATAGTCAAGGTGGTCATGGTGGCCATGGGGGTCACGGTGGCCATGGGGGTGATGGTCAAAATGGTGGAAATGGCGGAACGGGATCAAATAACGGTAATGGTAGCAATGGCGGTAACGCAGAAGAAGGCAGTAATGGCAATGGAGGAAATGGCGGCAATGGCAGTATAACTGGAGGTGATGGTGGAAATGGCGGTGATGGCGATGGTGGTGGTAGTGGTGGGAATGGCGGTAATGGAACGGTAAATGGCAATGGGGGAAATGGAGGGCATGGTGGAACTAATGGCGGTAACGGGGGTAATGGGGGCAACGGCTCTGGTAGTGGTAATGGCGGCAATGGGGGTAATGGTAGCCAAGGAGGAAAAGGAGGACGCGGTGGACCTGATGGCGGTAGAGACGGGCACGATGGCATTAGCTCAATGTGACAAACCAATCCGTTAGAAGTGTATAAGTGATGTGGCAATATGAAACCCTATAATTATCTTAATAAAATATGGTATTACCAATAAAAACGGAAGCTTTCGCTTCCGTTTTTTGTACTCTAGCAATATTTATTGCTTAGGTGCTAACTTCATTAAAAATGTGCGTAATTGTGTAAAATCAGAGGGTAAAAAGTGTGAGAGTAGTGGTAGTTCCGCACGCTCTGCTAACTCTTTAGGTAAAGGTATTGCCTTATTAAGAATTTCTTCAACACTCTCTTTAAATTTAGCCGGGTGTGCCGTACCTAAAAACAGCCCGAACTCGCCTTCTTGCAATTGGTCACGAAGCACACGATAAGCAACTGCAGCATGTGGCTCAGATAAATACCCTTTTTTATCTAATTCACGTACTGTTTCTTTAGTCACTTCGTCACTCACAGCCCCATGCCCTAATTCATCAAGAGACCAACCTTTACGACGGAATAGCTCTTCTATACGAGGCCAGTTGTTTGGCTGACTAACATCCATCGCGTTCGATAGGGTTGCTACCGTTTGTTTTGGCTTCCATTGCCCATCAACGAGGTAACGTGGCACAGTATCATTGACGTTAGTAGCTGCAATGAAGCGCTTAACAGGTAAGCCCATTGATTTAGCTAATAAACCCGCTGTAAGATCGCCAAAATTACCACTCGGAACCGAGATCACTAATTGATCCCGTTTTTCTGCTGGGATCTGTGCGACAGCTTCAAAGTAATAACAAATTTGCGCTAATAAACGGCTGATATTGATCGAGTTAGCCGAATTTAAATACAGCGCTTTTTTTAGTTCTTCATCATCAAACGATTGTTTTACTAATGCTTGGCATGCATCGAAGTCATCTTTAATCGCAACCGTATGAATATTTTCACCCAGCGTGCAGAAGAGTTTTTCTTGCAGCGGGCTAATTTTTCCTTCTGGGTAGAGAATGACAACTTGGACGTTCTTAAGACGATAGAATGCGTGTGCAACAGCTGCTCCTGTATCCCCAGAAGTGGCAGTCAAAATGGTCACTGGCTGCTCACCAGCGACTTGCCCCAGTGCCTGAGCCATAAAGCGACCACCGAAGTCTTTAAATGCGAGTGTTGGCCCATGATATAGCTCCAGTGTCGCGATATCATCTTCAACCTTAGAAACTGGCGCAGGAAAAGCAAACGCGGCTTCGACCCTTGCAGCGAGCTCCTCATGAGGGATCTCATCACCAATAAAAGCACTTAAAATACGGCTGCTACGAGTGACAAAATCTAATTTTAATAATTCGTCGATTTCAGTCGCAGTGAATTCAGGTAAGTCTTGAGGAAAAAATAAACCTTGTTGCTTGCCTAAACCTTGCTTAACCGCTTGCGCAAAACTTACTTGTTCGTTGTTATCTTTTAAATTATACAGTTTCATTATTTACCCTATTGTCCTTGCCCCGGCCAGATCCAAACGGCAGATATGCACAAAGCCTTCATCATTCTGAATATAATGTTGTTGCAAGTAGCTCGCCATTTTTTCAGCAATATGCTTCTCATCGCAAATAGCGAACAGTGTTGGCCCAGAGCCAGAAATGCCACAAGCTAATGCACCGATTTCTTTTGCATTCTGGCGTGCTGCCGCAAAACCGGGTAATAGTTGTGTACGATAAGGTTCAGCCACAACATCTTGGATCATCGTTGCTGCAAGTAACGATTGGTTTGTATGACAAGCATGAATGAACCCTGATAGGTATCGACCATGATTTACAATATCATGGCGGGGATAGCTATTAGGAAGGATCGCACGCGCTTCCGCTGTCGATACTTTAATGCCAGGATAGGCCATGACCCAATACCAGTTTTCGAATGCAGGCACAGGCTGAGAAATAATGCCATTTTGTTCGATAATCAGCTGTAAACCACCTAAAAAGCACGGTGCGACGTTATCATAGTGCACACTTCCTGAAATACGCCCCTCTAACTCCCCCATCATGCCAAGCAATTGGGTATCATCGAAGGGGTTCTCTGCAAATTCGTTTAGCGCCATCAGTGCTGCAACAACAGAACACGCACTAGAACCGAGCCCTGAACCAATTGGCATATTTTTTTCGAGCGTCATAGCGACATTTAATGGTCGACCAAAGCGCTCACAAAACAATTGCCAGCACTGGTAAACAATATTGTGCTCATTTTTTTTCGGAAGTTTAGCAACGAATTTGCCTTTATTCGTCAACGAAAAAGTGTCCGCCGCTTCAACTGTTACACAATCACCTAACAATGAGCCATCCGCTGGAGAAACTGCAGCGCCAAGAACATCAAACCCGACGCTCACATTACCAATTGAAGCCGGTGCATAAACTTTAATCACTTATTAAACTCCCAGTTTCCATGAAAGGGTACGCAGCACATCCGCAAATACACCAGCTGCAGTAACATCATTACCTGCACCATAACCTCTTAATACTAAAGGAATTGGCTGGTAGTAACGTGTATAGAAGGCCAGTGCATTTTCACCATTTTTAACCTTGAAGAGAGGGTCATTACCATCCACAGCAACGATTTTCACCCGACAGCGCCCTTCTTCAATTAACCCAACATAGCGTAACACTTTTTCTTCCGCTTCTGCGGCTTTTATACGCTGTGCAAATTGTGCATCCAGTTGTGGTAAACGAGCCATAAACTCAGGAACAGAACCACTGCTATCAAAATCAGCAGGTAAAACAGGTTCAATTTCAATATCTTGTAGTTCTAAATTGTAACCCGCTTCACGGGCTAAAATTAATAATTTACGCGCCACATCCATACCTGATAAATCATCACGAGGGTCTGGCTCTGTGAAACCTTTTTCTTTAGCCAGTGTTGTGGCTTCCGATAAAGACATGCCCTCGTCTAATTTCCCAAAGATGAATGATAAAGAACCCGATAAAATTCCGCTAAAGTGAACTAGTTCATCCCCTGCATTCAGTAAGTTTTGTAGGTTCTCGATAACGGGTAAACCTGCACCTACGTTGGTGTCATAGAGGAATTTACGTTTCGATGTTTCACTTGCCGCACGTAACTGATGGTAGTAATCCATCGACAAAGTGTTGGCTTTTTTATTCGGTGTGACCACATTAAAGCCATCTTTCAAGAAATTGACATACTGCTCTGCAATTTCCTGATTTGATGTGCAATCGATAATGACAGGGTTCAAGAAATGGTATTCACGCTCTAAACGAATTAAACGGCTTAAGCTAAATGGCTCTTTCGCTTCCGCCAGTTCCGCTTTCCAGTTACCTAAATCGATCCCTTGCATATCCGTGAGCATTGCACGTGAATTCGCAATACCACAGACACGTAAGTCAATATGCTTTTGTTTTAGCCATTGTTGCTGGCGATGAATTTGTTCAATTAACGCATTACCAACCCCACCAACACCGATGACAAAGGCTTCAATAACTTGTTCTGCATTAAATAGCATTTGGTGGCATAAGCGTACCGCAGTTGTGGCTGCGTCATTGGCAATAACGGCAGAAATAGAACGCTCAGAAGACCCCTGCGCAATAGCGACAATGTTAATGTTGCCACGAGTTAACGCAGAGAAGAAACGAGCCGAAATGCCTTTCAAAGTACGCATGCCATCGCCCACCACAGAAATGATCGCTAACTGCTCCATCACATCCAGTGGCTCAAGTACGCCATCTTTCAACTCTAAGTAAAACTCTTCTTCCAATGCTGCACGGGCTCTGACTAACTCATTTTGTGGGACACAAAAACTAATACTGTATTCTGATGAAGATTGCGTGATCAGAACAACCGAGATCCCTCGACGAGACATGACGGAGAAAATACGTGCAGCCATACCGACCATCCCCTTCATACCGGGGCCAGATACGTTGATCATCGCCATATTATTCAGGTTGGTGATCCCTTTCACTGGCGTGCTGTCGTCAGTTTGGCCATCACCAATTAAAGTGCCTGGTGCGCTTAAATTAGTGGTGTTTTTTATCAGGCAAGGGATTTGGAATTGAGCAATTGGGGCGATGGTACGAGGATGGAGAACTTTGGCACCAAAATAGGATAACTCCATGGCCTCTTGGTATGACATACCTTTCAATAAACGAGCGTCAGGCACTAAACGCGGGTCACATGTATAGACGCCATCAACATCAGTCCAAATTTCACAACAGTCGGCACGTAAGCAAGCCGCTAGCACTGCGGCTGAATAATCAGACCCATTACGGCCTAATACCACTAATTCACCCTTCTCATTACCTGCGGTGAAGCCTGCCATTAGGACAAAATGATCTTTCGGTATATTTAAATCAGAAATGCGTTTTGTTGACTCATTTATATCAACTGTAGATTCAAGGTAGTGGCCTTTCGCGAGTAAGCTCTCAACAGGGTTAATGACGGTCACATTATGACCGCGTGCTTTTAGCACAGACTCCATAATTGCGATAGAGAGTTTCTCACCACGGCAGATAATTGATGCGTTAATGCTGTCTGGACACTGTCCGAGAAGAGTAATACCATGCAGTACTTGTTTGATTTGCGCGAATTCGTGCTCTGTCAGTTTTTTTAACCGGTCATATTCAAAACCAGGTTGTTTTTCTTTTAATCCTTTTAAAAGGTTAGCAAAAATCATTTCAGCATCATTAACATGCGTGATGACATCTTGTCCTGCAACCGTTTTTTCAATCATAGCAACCAAATGGTTAGTGATTTTTGCTGGCGCGGATAACACCAAAGCCACTTGTCCATCTGCTAATTTGCCTTCAGCGATGTCAGCAACATTCAGTACTCGTTCGTCATTTGCAACCGAAGTACCGCCAAATTTAAGCACACGCATGGTATTTCTCTCCTGAATTAACACCAAAAAAAAGCCCGCATCGGTTAAGTATGCGGGCTTTTTCATTTTTATTTTTTGGATGCGTCAGCCCGCCCCGTTTCCTGTGGTTACGGTGGTGGTGGTAATAATAATAGTCAGGCTGATATTACGCATAGATTCTGTCTGTCTCTTAGATTCTTTAAGTTTCTCCCTATACGGTTAAAGCAATTGGTATATTTTGTCAAATTTATTTGTAAAACATCCCTTTTAAAACCCTTTTTTTACTTGATAAATTATCTACCAGCATGAAAAACACCTCCCCAAAAAGATATCCATCACACCAATATTGGTTTTAAAAACTAAAATAATTAAAATTTCAAGATGAATAATTTTTTAACCAACAAAAAACGAAATTGCCTATAAAACAGACAACACAGATGACCTTTAGCCATTTCTTGTGAAGAGGACCAAGGTGAAAAAATGCGTAAAAATGACCCACTCACCCCACATATTTAGCTCATATATTTCTTACCACTTACCATTCATAGTCATCAGCCTACAACCACTAATGCAATAAATTGCAAAGTAAGTACTTACACTTAAAACCCATACTTCTTCATCTGGTTAAATTACAAACAAATGCTAGGTGATTGTTAAAAACCACCCGCGACAAAATAAAATAAGTATCTTTCCTAATTAAATAACATAAAAGCTCACAAACTGAATATTTGCATCCCGTTATCGCTAACAAGATAAATTTTTCACCTTTTTTTGTATTAAAATAACATTTCGAAATCGGAGGTAAGTCACAAATTAAACATTATTTATAATGGTATATTTAACTCATTGAAGACTATATTCATTAATACCAATCCGAAGCATCCCCTATGCATCAACTGCTCCCTTTTTTTAGACGCTATCTGATTCCTAAACACCGCATTAATTTATATAATTATCTACCTAACAATTTTTGTTAACGTGCTACAATTGATTTTGATATGTATCAACAAAAGTTAGTTTTTTAGGTGGTAAATGCAGTATTAGCTGTTATATTGCTGTTAACAGTACAATATTGGGAAAGTGCTTATATTTTGACTTGTTGTTAAAGTCTTTTGCCTGAAATGGCAACATAATGTCACTGTTGAATTTCAAAACAAATTTATACTCATAAACGTGTTTTTCCAGAGAACAATATTAATAACCACCTAACTGGAAACGGATTGTGAGTTCAGTATTCTTATTTTAATACTTTAGGTAGCAACTATGCAGACCCCACACATTTTGATTGTTGAAGATGAAATTGTCACACGCAATACGCTGAAAAGCATCTTTGAAGCGGAAGGCTATGTGGTTCATGAGGCAACTGATGGCGAAGAGATGAATAATGTTCTCTCTGAACATGACATCAATTTAGTCATCATGGATATTAACTTACCAGGTAAAAACGGTTTATTACTTGCTCGTGAACTTCGTGAGCAAGAAAGCATTGCGTTAATGTTCCTAACAGGACGCGATAACGAAGTGGATAAAATCCTTGGCCTTGAAATTGGTGCTGACGACTATATCACTAAACCATTTAACCCACGCGAACTGACTATTCGTGCGCGCAACTTACTGTCCCGTACAATGAATTTAGCGGGCGGTACTGAAGAGCGTCGTTTAGTAGAAAGCTATAAATTTAATGGTTGGGAATTAGACATCAATAGCCGTTCATTAGTCAGCCCTGCGGGTGAGCACTACAAATTACCCCGTAGTGAATTCCGTGCGATGCTGCATTTCTGTGAAAACCCAGGAAAAATTCAGACTCGTGCAGACCTGCTGAAGAAAATGACTGGCCGTGAATTAAAACCACACGACAGAACTGTTGACGTCACGATCCGTCGTATTCGTAAACATTTTGAATCGACACCTGACACACCAGAAATCATTGCAACCATCCACGGTGAAGGCTATCGCTTCTGCGGTGATTTAGACGAATAATTAGCAAGCTAATTATTTACTGATTATCAAAATCCGTTGTCTTTTAGGCAACGGATTTTTTATTGGCGAGCCATTTTTATTGCGAGTACATCGACTCAACCGTTTTTTGTTATCACCAAGGCATAATCGGCACTGCACTTAGCGCATTCTTTGGTGAACCGTCGATCATCTTGTCTGAATAAGTCAAATAAATTAATGCATTACGTTTTGGATCGTAAAAACGTACAACTTGTAATTTTTTGAAGACTAAAGACGTTCGTTTTTGAAAGACAACTTGCCCTTTCGTCGGTTTGCGTTTGACACGGTCGCTTAACTCAATCGGTCCAACTTGCTGGCATGAAATTGCAGCATCAGAGGTGTCTTCCGCTAACCCTAAACCCCCTTTGATCCCCCCTGTTTTTGAACGACTTAAATAGCAAGTGACATTCTCAACATCAGGGTCATCAAATGCTTCAACGACAATTTTATGGTCAGGGCCGAAAATTTTAAAAACAGTATCGACTGAACCGATTTCTTCAGCAAATGTCATGCTCGGCAACGCTAATAATAATGCTGTAAGTGCGATATTTTTTAATCTGGAACAACGCATACTGAATTTCCTATTCAACTAAAAATCGGTAAAACCTCGTAGTAAAACAAGACTTATTATTCACTTTCTTAACTAATTATCAAATACAACTCATTTACTATAAACGAAAAAGATAACTTGATATAGAATAGCCATTCATTGATAGATTATATCTGTTCTATAAGTCGCATTGGCTGGGGATATACATGGATCAAACTAATATTATTCGCGACTTGCTTCGCTGGATAGATGACAACCTAGATAAACCACTCTCGCTAGATAATGTTGCCGCAAAAGCGGGCTACTCAAAGTGGCATTTACAACGAATGTTCAAAGAGGTGACTGACCAAGCGATTGGTGCTTATATTCGAGCCAGAAGGCTTTCTCGAGCTGCTGTGGCATTGCGGCTAACAAGCCGACCAATTCTTGATATTGCGTTGCAGTATCGCTTTGATTCGCAACAAACTTTTACTCGAGCCTTTAAAAAGCAATTTAACCTAACCCCTGCTTTTTACCGCCGGAGTGAAGAGTGGTGTGCGGCAGGTATTTGCCCACCGATTATTTTAGATAATCACACCAATATTGAACATGAATTCCTACAAATGCCAGAGCAAGAACTGGTTGGCTTGGAACAAAGTTGTTCTTATGCGTTAGAAGAGTGGTCGACCGCTTGTTCGCAAATGCGCCAAACATTTTGGCACTACTATTTGGATAATACGACGACGATTGCGTCTGAAGTTTTTGGCTTGCACCATGCCATTCATAATCCAGAAAAAGAAGATGAACAAACGGTGTTCTATACCACGGCGGTAAAACCTGAAGATGCGAGTTTTAACACAGACCAATATTCAAGCTTAACGTTACCAAGTGGCCATTATGTTAAATTTTCATTCAATGGGACGCCAACTCGAGATGCATTACAAGAGTTTTTATACCAAATTTATGGTGTATATCTGCCTAAGCTGAATTTAACACGCCGACCAGGTTATGACATCGAACATTATCGATTAAAAAACATCGATTTACGTCATGTCACCCCTGAAGATGATGACCCCAAAACACATATCGATACCTTTGATTATTATGTTCCTATCAAAACAGGTTCGGCCGCGACCCCTTAAAGCAGAGGAGTTTCAGTTTGTTGAAACTCCTTTTTCTAAATCGTTAGCCTTGCTGTTCGTCAAGAGCCGGTTGCGATAAATGTGTGACCTCACCTGCCGTTTCAACTATCCAACCATTCGCCAACCATGGACTGTTTTGGTAATCAACACGAGATAACGAACAGTTACGTAAACGAAGGCGACGTTCTGAATAAGCCGGAACCCCCATAATACGACTAATTAACGTACTTAACGCAATCCCATGGCTAACAATCAACGGGCGGCTACCTTCAGGCAAATCTAAACAACTATTTAGTGCTGCAAACATGCGTGTATACAGCTCCTCCATTGATTCACCCTCTGGAATTCGTCCTCCACGTGTGCCATCAATTAAGCTTTTACGCCACTGTTCTTCCTCTGGCGTTAACGACTCTATTGCTCTTTGCTCAAGAACGCCCATATTTAGTTCACGTAGACGCGGTTCTGTGGTAATTTCACACCCGCACACACTTGCAATTATTTGTGCAGTTTCCAGTGTGCGTCCCATATCACTAGTGATAATATGGGTAATGCCTTCTGACTTTATCCTCTCAGCCACCTGCCTTGCTTGCAGTCGTCCAGTGGCGGTCAGAGGGCTATCGGATTGTCCCTGGATGCGACGAGCTAAATTCCATTCAGTTTCGCCATGGCGAACAAGATAAACCTGTAACATAGATGTGTTCCGTTATTACTTTTCGAAGTATGTGTTCAAAGGAAAATAATTAATGTACCAAGTTATAGCTGCAACGACTAATCCTGCCAAAATTAAAGCGATCCATCTTGCTTTCGATGCTGTTTTTGGGGCTGGCAGTTATCAAATTGAAGATATTAATGTCGATAGCAGTGTTCCACAGCAACCTATCGGTAATAATGAAACCCGTACTGGGGCTAGACAACGCGTGATGGCCTCTAGGCAAGTTCGCCCTGAAGCGGATTTTTGGGTTGGTATTGAAGCGGGTATCGAAGACGATATGACATTTGCTTGGATAGTAATTGAACATAAGCAAATACGTGGTGAATCCCGCTCTGCCAGTATTATGATCCCAGAAAAAATTCTGGCGGGTATTCGTGAAGGCCGTGAACTCGGCGATGAAATGGCCTTTTTAACAGGCATCGATAATATCAAACAACAAGGTGGTGCCATTGGTTTTTTCACTGACGGGGTATTAACTCGCACCAGTGTTTACCAACAAGCCTTGATATTGGCCTTGGTTCCCATTAAGCATGAAATTTATAAAGAGCTAAACCAAGTAGAAGATTAATTATACTTAAAATAATTAAAATTGCATGTGCGATTAAACACCACTCTTTTCACACTAAAGTATGGGAAACCATACTTTTTTTGTGACTATTAATTTGAAATACGATAAATACCAATACGATAAATAGTTCGGATTATAAGTAGCTGGCAAGTGGTGCTAAGCCCTAGGGGCATACACTAGTATGTGACTAGGGCGAATGAGCGAAGCCTGAACACCCCTACAATTTGAAATACGATAAATACCAATACGCTAAATAGTTTGGATTGTGGCTAGGCGGCAAGTGAGGTTATCCCGATGAGCATACACAAGTATGTGATTCGGGTAACCAAATGCAGCCAACAACGCCACAGAGCAAAATATGACGCGTATTTTAGAGAAGTTGTTGCTCCAACCACTCCTTCACAGGAATAGGCGCTGACTTTAAGCTATTCGAACCCCGAGTAATAGTTGCTATCCCCACTCCTAGCTCATTTTTCAGTTCTCTTTGGCTCATTTCACCGCGCATCAACTCTTGCACAATTTTAACGCGAGTCGCTAACGCTGTGCGCTCATCTGGCGTGAGTAATAACTGAAGAACTGGCAGATGAATATCTTGTTCAAATGCCAATTGTAATAAATTCACAAAGCGCAGCCAGTCAGCGTTTTCATCAGCAGTCAGTGCCGGGTCATGTTGTTGATTTGCTGTCATCGTTTATCCACCCATACTATTTAACTAGTACAAATAATAACACACTATTATTAGAAATCATCAACCAAACACCATTTTCATTTAGTTACTGCGTTAATATGCTAAATAGTTTGAGTTGTGACTAGGCGACCAGCTAGGATAGCTCGGGGAGCATACACAAA